>JACQUF010000237.1 GCA_016210435.1 Chloroflexota bacterium | reverse complement strand
TTCGTTCATTGATGTCATTCTGCGCGCAGTGTGTCATCGCGACCCACACGCAATACATCGATCCGAACCTCGGGGTGTGCCATCCCGAGTCCCGATCCCTGAGCCTGTCCGGCAAGCTCAGGGCAAACTCCGGGCCGGCACGAGGGATCTGTTGAAAAGATCCTTCGTCGCTCGGGCGCCTCAGGATGACAAAAAGGGGGCGCCTCAGGTTGGCAGGAGTCAAAAGCCGAAACGATCGCCAGGTTTGACTTCTGACGCGGAAGCAAATTCGAGGGCGGGAACCTTCTTCGAGTTCGGCGGTTGGACTCGTTTGATCATGATCGCCCCGCTGCCCGCAGACACCTCTATTCCGCTCTCCGTGATCTTCATAACCGTACCCGGTGAAACAGCGACATCGCCGGTCATTTTCTGGGAATCGAAAATGCCCAGTTGCTGGCCCCTGTACGTCGTGTATGCGCCCGGCTGCGGGTTACACCCGCGGATCAGGTTGTAGACCTGATCGACCGGCTTCCCCCAATCGATCTTCGCGTGTTCGGCCTTGCACCATCCTTCGTAGGACGCGTCGGATTCCGCCTGTGGGATCTTCGGGGCGCGACCCTCACGGATGAGATCGAGCGATTCCAGGATTGCCTGGACGCCGAGCGGGAAGAGGTGATTGAAATACAGCGAGGCGACGGTATCGTCGTGGCCGATTGGGACCCGCTTTTGAAGAAGGATCGGACCGGTATCGAGGCCGCGATCGGGCCAGAAAATCGTGAGGCCGGTCTCAGCTTCTCCCTGGATGATCGGCCAGTTGATCGAGCTCGGCCCGCGGTGCCTGGGCAGCAGCGACGGATGGTACTGGATCGTTCCCAGACGCGGGTAGAAGAGCATTTCATCGGGAACGATGTCTGTGACGTATGCCATGACACAGAGGTCAGCGTTCAGGTCGCAGAATGCCTGGATGGCAGCCTTCGAGCGGTACCGCCCGGGCATCAGCACGTCGATCCCGCGGGCTCGTGCAGCATCGCTGATAGGGTCCGCGGGGGCGCCTTCTTTCGGCGAGGGCGGGAACACCCCCGAGATTTCGTCCTTGCCGGCGTCCGCGATCGCCTCGACGACTGCTTTGCCGAAAGCAGCCTGACCGATTATTACGACCCGCATCGCGACTGCCCTCCCTAAAACTCCCTCCTCTCGAAGGAGGGAGGCACAGGGTGGAGGACGTTATACCCCGCCCCATGATTCCCGCCAGCCTCGGGGCGGGGGCACAAACACACCCGATCGCGCTGATTCTACGGACAAATAAAAACACGATGTAAATATGCAACCTCAGCGGTACTCCACAGAAATGGTAGCCGGCGTGCCCGGGAGGGCGGGCGTCGGGTAGGATTGGTGCCATGACAATGAATGAGCGACGCCAGCCGGAGGGGGTCTCCGGCCAGGTCCCCGACCATGTGCCGACAGACGCGGAACTGGACGCGTGGCCGGTCCCCGAATCGGCGCAAGGTTATTTCCGTCGCGGCATTCGGTTCGCCCAACTCGGGTTTCCCGACCGAGCGATCAAGGACTTCGAAGAAGCTGCGGCGCGCGAGCCAGCCAATGCTGAAATCCAGTACAACCTCGGAACTGCACACCTGGCTCTGGGGATGTTCGAACAGGCGCTGCGGAATTTCGATTTAGCGATCGCGCTCATGCCGGGTTCCTCAGACACGTACGGCAACCGGGCCGTCGCGTTCGCAGCGCTGGGAGAGCCCGTCCAATCGAAGAGAGACGTGGAGCAGGCGGTAAGATTCGGGGCAGACCGCGCCAGGCTGGAGGGAATAGTCCGTTTCGTGATGGCCCGCCGAAACATGGGTCACGGTCTCCTCGAAACTCACGCGGACGGGACACGCGACCATGGGCACGAGTTACCGCATCCAAGGTGGGGCGGGTTTGGGAGAACCGAGCCACCGGCGGGGACGTAGATAAGGTGGAAGCGAGTTGGACCGCCGGTACCGTGCACTGGCATTGCCAACTCGCTTCCCGCGTCTATCGGTATCCCTCACCCCTACTTCGTAGCCCTCTCCCGCGAGCGGGAGAGGGGA
>JACQUF010000247.1 GCA_016210435.1 Chloroflexota bacterium | reverse complement strand
GAGCCCGCCCTCCACCGAGATCTACCACCCGTAAGCACTGGAACGCATGATGCTAATTGGGGTCGGAGCGGCGACATGCGCCTGGTAATCCAGACAACGCACTTCCTGCTGCCGCCCTCGTTGGCCATGGTTGGCGGCTCGGTCGTGGTCCTTTTGATCGAGTCCGCGCTCGATTGGGGCTGGACCGATCTCGGGCTCGGCCCGTGCCGGTGGACCGGCCTGGTTTCGCTGGTTGCAGGCATCGCCCTCGACGCGTGGTGTGCAAGGGAGTTCGCGAAGGCAGGTGGAACGTTCAATTTCCTGAACCCTCCCCGATCCCTCGTGGTCAATGGCCCATACCGCTATTCGCGTAACCCGATTTACGTAGGCGGCGTGCTGATACTCGCCGGCCTGGTCGTCGTGTTCAGCTCAGCGTTCCTGTTAATTTATCTGGGGCTTTACGTGCTCTTCCTTGACCGCATACTTATACCGTTGATCGAAGAACCGGGTTTGGAGCGCCGGTTTGGCGAAGAGTATCGGCGCTACCGGGCACGGGTGCCTCGCTGGGCCGGATTCAGAAATGGCTGATCAGCTGCCCGATCCCAATCAGCAACGGATAACGAATATCGAAGAATTGCGCGCCAAGCGGGACCGGGCGCGCTCCCGACTCACGGAATCAGAACGAAAGACGGCGGACCGCCTCCTCAAGTTCGATCTTCCGGGGTCAGATATCCCGCCGTTCGTGGCCGCGCGGACCGCGTATCAGCGAGTGCTCTATCCGCTCGTCGTTACCGGAGAAGCGTTGTCGCCCGCAGAGATCGGCTATCTGCTCATCGCCCGCTGGTCGTACAACACGGATGTGGCTTCGATACGGCGACGGCTTGCACTGGCGGTACGTCAGGGCGAAGTGCGGTCGGTCGGCGACGACCGCTATGCCGCCAATGCCGCGGCCATCGAGAACCTGCGCGCGGCGGAGCAACGGTGGTTTCGCGCATCCCAGCCCCGCCCTCCGATGCCGAGGCACCCTCGTCCCGGCCAGCCCACGTCAAGGAGTCTGCGGGACCGCAGGGCGCCGCGTAAATTTACTTGGCGACACGATGCCTCCTGAAAGACAAAACCGCAGGGCCCTTTCGACAGGCATGTCCAGGTCATAGACCTCGTCCAGAGACACGATCGCGACGTAGCCGGAGTTTGGCGTCGGGGCAGTTGGAATGTAGACAACCCCCATGACTTGCCCGTCCTCATGTTCGATGGTGTTGGTCAGAAAACCGATCGTCCACGTGCCGCGTCTCGGGTATTCGAACTCCACCACGCGGCGGAAACCAGTGCGACCGGTCCCGCTGAACGACTCGACGAGCTGCTTCGAGGCAGAGTAGATCGTGTTGTAGACGGGCACGCGCAGCAGACCCGCCTGCACGGCGCTGATAATCCAGCGGCCGATATAGGTGGCCGCGATCAGCCCGGCCACGTACGCGACCAGGATGATGATTCCGAACCCGAGCCCGGGCACTGGCCTGCCGAAGATCAGCTGAATGATCGGCTGCAGGATCTTGTCGAGGCTGTTGAAGACAAACGAGAGCACCCCGTATGTGATCAGGATCGGGACTAGGATCAGAAACCCGGCTATGAGCTTTCCACGGACATGCCGTGTCGGGTTGAATCTCCCGCTCTGCTGCGGGGCCGTCTGAGCGATGTTCGCTCCCATTGCCAGGGCCTCCTGACTACTGCTTCCGAAGCCGCGGCCGCCACTCTTCGGCGTTGTCCTGTGGTTCGTAACCGACCACTCGCCGGGCGTGCTCGAGGTCCCAGAAATGCCATTTGTTAGCGGAAACGCCGTAGAAGATGTCGGACCGCAGCCCCGGCGTACTCAGGCATCGGTCGACGAGCTGCGCGAGGTCACGATGGCTGCACCATGTGGCGAGATGTCTCACGTCATGGGTCGGGTCGTTGTGCCTGTTGACCGTACCGATGCGTAGACACAGTACTTCGAGGCCGTGGTTTTCGGCGTAGTACGCGCCAAGGGCCTCGCCAAACGCCTTGCTCACGCCGTAGTAGCCATCGGGCCGGATTGGGACATACCGGTCGATTTGCTTAACCTTCGCCGGATCGAGGCCCGTGTAATCGCCCTTCCGGATGCGGCAATAAGGCTCGTCAAGCTCGAACATCCCGACCGCGTGATTCGAGCTCGCATACACCATCCGCCGGACTCCTGCCAGCCTGGCTGCTTCGTAGACGTTGTGGGTGGCAACGATGCCGTTCGTGAGCGCAGAGTCCCACGTCTGATTCATGTCGGGGTTCGCGGCCAGGTGGACGACTGCCTGAACGCCCTCGAACGCGGGACGGATCGCGTCGAGGCTGGATACGTCGGCCGTGAGCGTTGGAATGTCCGGCGAATCGGGGCGCCTCTCGCGGTCCAGGCCTGAAAACCTGTACTTGTCGCCAAGATGCCGGATCAGGACGCCTCCGATGAGGCCGCTCGAACCTGTGATCAGGACACCGGGGCTGGCAGTTGCCATCTCTTGACTCCTGAATGACATCAGTCGGGCCAGACGCCCTCGTTATGCAGCTCGACGCGCCGCCTCAGCGCCTCCAGACGCGGCAAGACGCCGTCACAAGCGCCGTCGATTATGCAGCGGCAACTGCGAGTGTAAGAGCCGATCGTCTGCAGTTCGGTCCGGCGCCCGTCCCAGCGCCACCGCGAGCCACCGGCGTCCAGCAGGACATCGGACGCGAATTCGCGATTGACGGGCACCGCATGCTTCAGGCGCCTGGACCGCTTTGTGCCGGCGAACACCCAGAAGCCGTTCCAGCAGGCGCGGTCGTTCATCGCCCGCCGGATATGCGCGTTTGCTCGGTAGCGCAACAGCGCATCCGCCGCCGGAAGAGCCCGGACATCTGCCATAACCGACTCGACTTCGAGGAAGCCAACAAGGCAGAACGAGGCCTCGCCCGTGAATCTGCCCGTTTGCCATCTGGAGAGCCGGGCCACGAAAAAGATGAGGTCGCCGGGCGTGACTTTCTTAAGTGCAGCAGCCCGCGGCGCGGTGCTGCAGTTGTCGCCGTAGGTGAACGTTTCGAATTCGGGATCGAAGTGGGCAGCCGCACGATGCAGTCTGTCAGGCACCCATCTGCTGAGGTTTGATTGGGGGCTGTTAAACGAGGTGAGGTCACCGAACCGGACGGAATGCGGCCCAGCCTCCGCGGGCGTCTCGACAATTGGCAGCAATTCGAATGTGCCGTCATCGAAAAGCGGGCTTGCGTACGCATGCGACGAGTTAGCGCCGACGTTCGCAAGCCAGACGCGCAGGGATCGGAGCGGCGCGGGTAACATGCGAGATCTTGTGGGGAATTCCAACCTTCCGATCGAATTGCGCGTCCAGGTGCGCGGGCTCAAGCTGCACGTTCGCCACTGGCCCGGCGCTGGCCGACCGTTCGTCCTGCTTCACGGCCTGTCTTCAAATGCGCGTACCTGGGACGGCGTCGCCGGCTTCCTGAACCGGGCGGGGCACCGCGTCGTAGCGTACGACCAACGCGGTCACGGCAGGAGCGAAAAACCCGATACGGGCTACTCGTTCGAAGATGTGACCGCAGACTTGCACGAACTCCTCTGCGCGCTCGAGATCGAAATGCCGGTCCTGGCCGGCCAATCGTGGGGCGGTAATGTGGTCCTCGACTACTCGGCACGGTTCCCATCCGGCGCGAGCGGCGTCGTGCTGGTTGACGGGGGCTTCATCGAGCTTTCGTCGAGACCGGAGGGCACGTGGGAAAGAGTAAGCGTGGACCTGCGGCCACCCGAAATCGACGGCATGGCGCGAACTGTGATCGAAGAGTACTTCGTCAGCCGGTACGCCTTCATGACCCCGGACCGGATCGAGGCAGTCATGGGGAACTTCGAATTGCAGCCCGATGGGACGATCCGGCGG
>JACQUF010000235.1 GCA_016210435.1 Chloroflexota bacterium | reverse complement strand
CTTAAAATCCGCTTCCCCCGAAACGGGGAGTGTGGGTTCGATTCCCGCCCTCGGCACCAAAGACCCGGGTTTCCGCACAAATTCCCCCGGAATTCCCGCGCAATTTCTGATCTGCCTACCAACGTTCACGCCGCGGGATGGCGTTAATCTGTACGGCATGTCGAATTTCTTTGGCGCGCCCATCCGATCTACAACGCGTCTTCGGACGCTTGGCGCAATCCTGGTATCTCTCGCGATCACAGCGAGCGCGTGCGCCCGTGGGACGGCCTCAACGCCGATCAGCGAAGAAGACCTTCGCGCCACCGTTGAAACCGCCGTGGAAGACCGGCTGCCCCAGGCCGTCGAGCGGCGAGTCCCCGAGATAGAAGCGACTGTCGCCGCAAGGGTCGCCGCGACCATCACAGCAGCTCAGCCTCCACCGCTGCCGATACCTACCCCCACGGCGACCGCAACGCCGCGGCCAACGCCCACGCCGACGGCAGTTCCGCAGCCGACCGCTACACTCGCGCCGGTCCCCCCGACGCCTACGCCTACGCCGACACCGACGCCCGCTCCGACCGCGACACCGGCGCCTACCGCCACCGCGGTGCCCGCCACGCCGGTCCCAACTCCCACTCCCGCGATAGACCTCGTAGCTACCGCCAGCTCTTCTGTAGTCCGTCTCGAAAAGCCTTCAGGCGTTGCGACCGGTCTCATCGTCGAGACGAACTCGACAACGAAGATCGCCTACGTCCTCACCAACGCGCACGTTACCGCCGGGCTTAGGACGATCGACGTCGTCAAAGACTCGAAGCGCTTCGCAGGAAAGGTAATCGGAGAGGACACCCAGCGAGACCTGGCGCTGGTCGAAATCTGTTGCGAAGTCTTCAAAGCGTACCCGATCAATGCGGGTACCGCGATCAAGGAAGGTGAAAAGGCCACCGCGGTCGGATATGGGTCAACGGATACAACCTCGCTCTCCGGGCTTTCCGGAGTCGTGCTCCAGCTTGCGAACGCTCCGGCGCGCGACCGCTTTGAAGTCGCGGTCGATCGCGCGTTTCCGAGCCAGATGAGCGGCGCCCCGCTGCTCGGCGCAGACGGAAGGTTGATCGGCCTCGTCACGTATTCTGTGACGGCCCAGAATGCGGGTACCGGATTCGCGGTCGCTCCCGCCACCATCGTGGAAACCATCCCAACACTCAAAGACGGCCCGGTAGCAGTCGTTCCGACCCCCACCGCGGTGCTGCCTGCAGCCGGAGCGCCGATCTTTGGGCCGTTTGACGGGGAGATCGCGCACAACCCGGCACAAGGCGCCGCTGCGACTTCCAGCGCCGCCGTCGGCGCCACAGACCTGTCGGTTTCAGCAATCTTCACGAACCCTTATGCGACCTCCGAAGGACCGTGGAGTTATGGATTGAAGTTCCGCGCTGGTGAGAAAAGCGGTCATCTCGTATTCGTGAGGAGCGATGGGACCTGGGCCCACTGGATCAACGAGGCCAACGGGTCCTCACGGGTCGTCCAATCTCAGAACACCGCTGCCCTCGCGGTGGGCAGTGGCAGCAAGAACACGCTGCGTGTGATCGCCGTCGGTTCCCAGGGCTGGTTCTTCCTGAACAACACGTTCATCGCCAAGCTCGATCTTTCCGGTCTCACAACAACCGGCAACGTGCTTGTCACAACGGGGCACTTCGCCGGGGACCAATTAAGCGGCAAGAAGACGGTCTACGACGACCTCACTATCTACAAAGTCGGGCTCGAAGAGGCGCAACCGGCAGGCGCCCTGGTACGGCGGACGCCTGGTTACATCGCCGCCGACGGACCCGAGGCCGCGCTTGTGGACTCGATCGTTTCCGCGAGATTCACGAACCCTTCCGTCGCCGCCGGTGCAAGCTGGTCGTACGGCCTGCTCCTCAGACAGTCGGGCACAGAAGCATTCCACGCGGTCTTTGTCGCCAGCGATGGTTACTGGTACCACCGGGCAAGGAATGGCACAGTCGCATCCGACCACCAGGTACAGCGGGTTCTTTCGCCGTCAATCTCGGTCATTGCCGGGGCGACCAACAAGCTGGAGATGGTGCTGACGGCGACCGTGGGGGCGTTCTTCATCAACGGCCAGCTAGCCGGTACGTTAGACCTCTCTGAACTCCAGGGCGCGGGCGCCATCAAGGTCATGGCGGGATACTTCCTCGACGATCAAAGGGTTGGCGTCGAGACGAAATACGACAGCTTCACGATCCGCGGCATCCGTTAGCTTCGACCGGGAGGCGATGACCTGAAACTGTCCGCAGGCGGCTCAGTGCGCGCCGTAGCCCGAGGCTCGTATGCATGCGGCCCAATGAACCGGCGCGACCTCACGCAGTTCTGGCACAACTTTCGAACAGTCTTCGATCGCGATCGGACAACGTGTGTGAAACACACAGCCGCTCGGTGGTCGCAGGGGGCTGGGGATGTCACCTTTCAGCACGATCCGTTCCCGCCCCTTTTCAACGACCGGGTCTGGCGTAGGCACGGCCGAAAGCAAAGCCCGCGTGTACGGATGTTGCGGGTTGGCGTAGAGCTCCTTGCTGGAGGCCAGTTCGGCAATCTTGCCCAGATACATCACGGCAACGCGGTCGCTGATGTGCCTCACGACCGAGAGGTCGTGGGCGATGAAGATATACGCGAGGTTGAGCCTCTCCTGAAGGTCAGTCAGGAGATTGATGACCTGCGCCTGAATCGACACGTCGAGGGCCGAGACAGGCTCGTCCAGAACGATCAGGCTCGGGCGCGCGGCCAGGGCCCGGGCGACCCCAAGCCGCTGCCTCTGACCTCCGGAGAATTCGTGCGGATAGCGGCTTGCCATGCCGGGGTTGAGCCCAACAGTGTGCATGAGCTCCGCCACCTGGGACCGGTAATCGTTCCGGTCCCGGTACAGCCCGTGGACGATCAGCGGCTCGCCGACGATATTGCCCGCTGTCATTCGGGGGTTCAGCGACCCCTGCGGGTCCTGGAATACGATGCCCATCCGCCGTCGCATGGCTCGCAAATCGGCAGAGTTGAGCGTCGTGAGATCGCCACCTTCGAAAAGTATTCGGCCCGCGGTCGGCCGGGTGAGCATCACGATCGCCCGGCCGGTCGTCGTCTTGCCCGACCCGCTTTCGCCGACCAGCCCGAGCGTCTCGCCCGGATAGACGTCGAATGAAATCCCGTCGACGGCCTTAACTATGCCCACCGTCCGACGCACGATGAAGCCGCGGGTTACCGGAAAGTGGACTTTGAGGCCTTCTACACGGAGCAGTGG
>JACQUF010000239.1 GCA_016210435.1 Chloroflexota bacterium | reverse complement strand
GTACGCGTTCGTCATGAAGGGTGACCGAAATCTGCCTGGCATCCTCGATCACGTGCTGGTTCGTGATGATGCGCCCGAACCTGTCGAATACAACGCCGGTCCCCGTGGTCGGCCCTGAGAAACCGTTGGTCTGAACGTGGACGACGGACGGGCGGATGACTTGAACGATGTCGGCTGTGGTAAGCGTCGTGCGCACTGGGGGCGTCGACGTGGCGCCGTTTGCTTTTTCCGCTGGCCGGGTCGGCGTAGCTGCCGGAGTCGGGCTGGGTGAAGGTCGAGGAGTGGGCGTCGAAACTACCAGGGTCGACGGAGTCGCAGTTGGCGACGTAGCCGTTGGGGTTGCTGCTACGGTCGGCGCGGCGGCCGGTGAAAGAGAAGGAGTGGGCTCAGATCGACCGTTCTGAATGCACGCGACCGCGATCACGGCGATTGCCAGGATGGCCGCGGTGCGCGAAAAGGCAGCACGAGGCAGTCGGCCCATCTTTGGCTTCCTCTTGACTTCTTGCATCCGTCGAGCTCTTCGGCCTGCTTAAGAATGCCTGCTTATAATGGCCCGATTGCGCTCTTCAACCCCGATCGGCCGCCTGCGCCGGTCTAAGCTAACAAATCTGGAAGGCCTAGCGCCGGACCCGTATCTCATCGATAACGACGTCGATCACGGGTTCGGGGTTCCACTTTCAAAACTACGCTCCCGGCCCAGTGTGATCGTGTCATCCTAGCTTGAAAACCCCTTCCCCTCGTCCGACCGGCCTCTTCCGCGTCGCCTTGCGTCGTTTGCGCGCGGATTTCGGTTTGATGATCGCGGTGGCAGTCGGCGTGGTCATTGCCGCCTTCGTCCTTGGGGGCGTCGGCATCTATCTGCGGAGCCTCGAACTTGTGGCGCTGCGCAGCACGGTAGACGGCCTGGGCGAGGTTCGGAAGAATATCCAGGTCACGCACCGCAGGGTACCTTTCACCCAGCATGCGTTTGCGCAGCGCGATCTCGCAATCGAGCAGGCGGCGGCGCGCCACATCAACCGCTTCGTCGTTGGCACTGGTTCGCACGTTCGATCGCCCTATTACTGGTGGGGCCATGCGGGGTCTGAAGGGGGCATTCAGCGGGGACCCGAAGTATCGCAGGCCATCTTCCAGCGAATGGAGGCCCTGGGCAGCCAGGTCCGGTTCACGGTGGGCGGGCCGCCTGGCCGGTCTTTCGTATTCGAAGATGGCGTCCCCGTAGTCGAAGTCGCGCTCCTGGAGAGCCGCGCGCTCGAAATGGGAGTGAGCGCCGGCGACATCATCGACACCGAGGCGGTCGGAAACCCGCAGGCGCGGGTCCGCGCACTGGTCACAGGCCTTATTGAGCCCATCGACCTGCGCAACGGCTACTGGATGGCTCTCGGAGAGGCGATCCTTGCGCCCACCCTGGAAAACCAGCCGCCGATCCTCCCGATGCTCGTCGACGAAGCGCCGCTGTGGGCGATCGGCGAGGCATCGCCGGGCGCCGTTGCCGAGGTCCGCTGGTTCCTTCACACCGACCCCGAGGACCTGAAGGATTCGCACGTCGCGGACATCCTCTCCGCGTACGACGCATTCCAGGCGGACGTAGAAGTCTCGGTCCCGCGTTCCTCGGTCTTCAGCGGCCTGGACCCCGCGCTCAACGACCTCGAGCGGCGCCTGCTCTTCGCCAGGATCCCGATGTTCCTGATCGGCGCCCTGTTGCTCGTTGTCGTTGCGTATTACCTGTTCATGGTGGCCGGACTGCTGGGGCAGAGGCGGCAGCAAGACACGGTCATGCTCCGCAGCCGCGGCATGAGCGCGCTCCAGATCGGCAAGCTGTACGCGCTCGAAGGCGCAGTCGTCGTGCTCCTTGCGACGATCGCCGGCCCGTTGATCGCCCGGTTGCTAATCTCGCAGCTCGGCCGGCTCCCCGTCTATGAACCGGTCACGGGCGGTGCGACGCTTCCCACCGAGCTCCCATGGATTTCCTTCGCGTGGGCTGCGGGCGCCGGGCTAACCGCCCTGGCAATCCTCGCACTTCCCGCGGTCCTTCGGACCCAGCGCGACGTCGTTGCTGCCCGTGGCTCTGCTGGCCGCCCGGCATCCTCGCTCTGGTTCCAGCGCTTCTACCTGGACGCGGCTGTACTGATCCTTGGAGGTCTCATCCTCTGGGAACTGCGCACGCGGCGCACGATCGTGACGAGCGGGCTCGAGGGGCAACAGGCTGCCGATATCACGATGCTGTTCGCTCCAGCGTTGCTGATGATCGGGGTGACCGTCGCGTTTCTCCGCCTCTATCCGCCGATCCTGCGTGGTCTAGCCTGGATTGCCGCGCGGCGTGCGCCGGTCTGGCTCGCGCTCGCCCTGTGGCGGCTTTCCCGAACCCCTTTCCAGTACTCATGGCCAATCCTGCTGCTGGTCCTGGCGGCAGGCCTGGCCGTAGTAGCGGCCACTCTGGCTTCGACGCTCGAACGCAGCGCACACGACCGCGCCGCGTATGAGGCCGCTGCAGACATCCTTATCACGGGCGCGAGGCCCTCGGGCCTCACGACCGGAACGACGATGGACGCGGTCCGCAGGATCCCAGGCGTAACCGATGCCTCGCTCGCTCTGAGGACAAGCGGAGAAATCGGTACGACCGGGCGAGGGAATCGCTTCGAACTGCTAGCTCTCGAATCAGACCGCTTCAGCCGGATCTCCTGGTTCCGCTCCGACTTCGCGGACCAGACCCTGCCGGAATTGCTCGAGAGATTACCGGCTCGGGAAGACCCGCCGCCGATCGCATTGCCGGACGATGCCATCC
>JACQUF010000238.1 GCA_016210435.1 Chloroflexota bacterium | reverse complement strand
TCGCGGCGGCGAGGACGAGAACGACGACCAGGGCGGCGTAGATCTTGGGCTTGAGAGAACGCATTCCTTATCCCCCTTCCGCGGTTGAACTACCGTGTGAGAGGCATGATCTGGCGGGGTGCTCACGAAATGCACACGAACCGGTGGATAGATTGCCAGGTCGGGGGTTGGTCTTCTACCGAAAAACGGAGGTAAACGCCTAAGAGCGCCTCGTACGCGTCCGCGTAACGGTCGGCGCGCCCCCATCTGATGGGCCCGAGTCCATTTCCAGCATTCTCCGGAACGCCAGGTCGCGCTGCCGGGCTTCCGCAGCCCGGCCGAGCTGGACCAGCAGTTTCATGAATCGCTCGTGCGCCTCGCAGTTGGTAGGGTCCACCGCAAGGAGGCGGTCGAGCGCCGCGACCGCGCCTTCGAGTTGGTGACGCTGGGTCCTGGCCTCGATCAGGCATTCGAGGTTCTGAACGAACCTGGCTTCTGCATCGGCGCGCATGGTCGTGACCCAGTCGGCGTAGAACCCCTCGAGAAAGTCGCCCCGGTAAAGCAGATTCGCCTCTTCGAGAGCGGCTATATGGCGGTCGCTTGCCCTTGGGGCTCGTCGCGCTTCGTCGCTTAGCCGCCGGAACTCGTCAATGTCAAACCACCATTGGCCATCAGAAAGCACGCGGTACCGGCCGCCTTCCTGCACAAGGCACTCGCGGTATACCGCTCGCCGTGCGCGGTAGACGTTGCTGTAGAAGGCGTTGCGGCTGAGCCCGGCCGACATGTCGGGCCAGAGGATGTCGATCAGCTCTTCTTTCGTCCTGCCCTGCGGGTGGCACAGCAGGAAGACGAACAGCTCCTGGGCTTTCCTTCCCTCCCATTCGGGCGAGGGAACGGGCCGCCCGTCGACCTTAACCTCGAAGGGGCCGAAGGCCCTTACTTCGACGTGCGGCATGCCCGGCGAAGCATCCGGGCCGCCAGCGGCGTCGAGAATGGCCGGGCCGGCAGGCGTTCGTTCGTGACGCAGGCGCGTCCGCAGCTGGGGATAGAGCGAACCGCCGATCCTCTTCGAGGCCGCGTACTCGATGACTTCGGGCATCGAAGCGGCCTCGCGCGCAAGGTAGTCGGCAAGGTCGAGTTGATCGATCAGCTTCGCGAGCGCAGTCAGCGTGTCTGCCAGCGCGGTCCAGCGCTTCGACCGCAGACAGATCTGGGAAAGGTAGAGATAGGCCCGCACGAGCTGGCGTTGGGCACCCGCCTCCTGAAGCAGCGAAACTGCCTCGGTAACCCGGGACTTCGCCTCCTGGTAGTCCTCCTCATCGAGGGCTATGCCGCCCGCGGTTATGAGCGCGCGGCCGAGTTCGTACTTGAGCCCCTGCCGCTGTGCCTCGTAGATCGCCTGGCCTATGAAGAAGCGGGCCTTCCGGTAGTCCCTGAAAGCGCGGTAGGCGGAAGCCATGCCCGCGTTGGCGCAGGTGATAATGCGCGGTTCCAGTGCCTCCGCTCCCGGTCCCAGCGCTTCCTGGTATGCCTTCAGGGCCTCTTCATGCTGTCCGAGTGCTGCCCGGGCGTCGCCGATGTTGACGAGTGCCATCGACTCGACACGCACGAGGCGGGTCTCCCTGGCGATCGCCAGCGACTGGTCGTGCATTTCGAGGGCGCGCTCGAATTCGCCCATTTCGAAGTGCAGGCGGCCCATGTTGTCGAACGCGATGGCCAGCTCGAGGCGGCGGCCCAGTTTCCCCAACGCGGCCGCCGAGTTGCTGAAGTGGACCTGCGCGGCGGGGTAACGGCCGAGATGCATGAAGGCCATCCCGAGGGCGACTTCCACGTCGGCCTGGAGCCCGAGGTCGGCGCTCCGCGCGCACAGGCGTAGCGCACGCTCCAGGTGTTCGATCGCTCCGTCCAGCACGCCCAGCATGCCGTGCGCGATCCCGATCTGCTTGTGCCCCTGGATCAGTAGCTCAATCGGCGCATCTTCGGATTCGAGGAGGGCGGTAGCCGCGGAGGCGTCCTCGAGCGCCTTCTGCGGAAATCCCCGCAAGCGCGCCGTCGTGGAGCGGACAAGCATGGCCTCGGCCCGCGTCACGGTGGGAAGGGAGTCGCTTTCAGCGAGAAGCCGGTCTAGAAGCTCAATCGACCGGTGGAGGTCTCCCGTTCGCATTGCCGCCTCCGCAAGCAGGATCATCAGCTCGGGGCTCGGCTCGCCGCCGGGGTTGCTAGAGAGGAGATCTGCCAGTTCAGCCCAACGCCCGGACTCGCGCAGCTGCCTGGCGGTCTTTGTCAGCCCGTCGACGGTTCCGGCTGATTTGGTTCTGGTCCGTGTATCCACCGGGCTCGGTCCTCACCCGCGGAGTGTCTGCAAGATACCACGTCAGATTCGGCGGGGGTAAATTTCAGACCAATCGCGGTCTTCTTCGATTCCGGTTTCGGATCTTCCCGAGGGTTGCCAGCGTGGTCAAGTAGGCGTGAATCAAAAACGTCGGCGCATCTTCGTAACAGCCCGCTGCTTTTGACCGGCTAAGTCCGAGGCGCCGATCTCCCCCGTTTTTGCCAGAGTATTTGCGGGTGGTCTGCGTTCTCTTCCATCTGATTGTATCGGGGTCATTCGAGATAAATTAGACAAATACTGTGCCTCGACTTCATGGCGTATTTGCACGATCCAGTCTGAATAGAAATCGATCAAAAACTCACCGGCATACAGGCTATTTGCGCGCTCGAGCAACGTTACCTCTTGGCGAGATCCTTTGGGAACCGTTCGGGCCTCGTTGCTAAGGCGTCGAAATTCATCCAAATCCAATGAAACCTGGACATGCGGACTAACTCTGTAGCGATGACCCTCGCGAATCACGCTCGCGTCTTCGGATAGGGCTCGGCGAATTCGGTATACGAGGTTGTAGAACGCGTTCGGACGTACCTCTAAACCGGCTTCGCCCCATAGGGAATCGAGCAACTGTTCCCGCGTCTTGCCAGCTCGATTGATAAGCAAGTAAAGGAATAGCTCTTGCGACTTGCGGCCTCCCCATGCCCTGTCAGGTACCGCATGACCATCCAATGTCACCTGGAGACGCCCGAAGGTGCGAACCTGAATCCGTCGGGTGGAGATTCCTCGATACGCCCCCGCGCTTGTTCCATCCAGTTGATTCGGGACTCGGGGCAGGTCTTTGTAATTGAGGTTGGACTCGAAATCGTCCCATTCGTGCCGGCCTTTCGCGGCCAGGTGTGCAACGAATCGGGGGGCAACCCTACCGTTGCGACGCACTTCATCGGCAAGCGTGTGGTTCTGCATTAACTTTTCCAACGCTCGGACAACACCGGAAAGTCGGTTCCTTTTCTTGAGACGTATGAGCGTTTCGCCAAGGAAAATGTATGCGCGCGCCAGCGGACGGATCGCTGCAATATCCAGGAATACGCTAACGGCGGATTGGAAGCGATCACTCGCATCCTCATGTCTACCCTCGCTGAGCAATACAGTCCCTTCCGCGAGAATCGCGCCTCCAAGTTCCCGCTTGAGGTTCATTCGATGCGCCTCGTATTTGGCTTGTTCTAGATGAAAGCGCGCCTTTTGAAAGTCTCCCAATTCGCAGTACGCGCTCCCCAAGCCAATATTGGCAAGGCAGAAGATTCTGGGCTCTGCAACATCAGTGCCTGCCGCAAGCGAACCCTCAAAGGCATCGATCGCGTCCCGAAACAGGCCAAGTTCCAGCCGTAAATCGCCGATGTTCGATAACGCCATCGCCTCGGTGCGTGGCGTACCAGTTCCTCGTGCGATTTCCAGAGAACGCTCATACATTTTTAGGGCGAGGTCATACTCGCCCAGCTCTTGATGCAGCCAGCCGACGTTGTCATAGGCGGTACTCAATTCCTTGCGCAGGCC
>JACQUF010000243.1 GCA_016210435.1 Chloroflexota bacterium | reverse complement strand
TGCTCGAGCTTCCGGTAGTAGGGTAGTACCTTCGTAAACGACCACTCATCGTTGCCGCGGCGGACCCATTCGTCAAAGTCCTCGGGGATCCCGCGCAGGAACACCTGGCCGTTGATCGACGAAGTCCCGCCGATGATCTTTCCGCGGGGCACCGCCATGTCCGCGTTCAGAGACGTCGCGCGACCCGTGAGCTTCCAGTCGTACTCTCCGGAGACCGCCATGTCGGCGCCCGTGGCGAGGCCGTTGCGAATCTCGGCGGGCAGCGACTCGACGGTCGGGAAGTCCAGGCCCGCTTCAAGCAGAAGGACGCTCCGGGCAGGTTCCTCGGATAGCCGCGCCGCGATCGGCGCGCCCGCCGAGCCCGAGCCTACGACTATGACGTCATAGGGCTTCATTTCGCTCGAACCACGAGGCCTGACGGGTCACCTGCCATCGCGGCCGGCTCACAGGTCGGTCCGCTTGACGATCTTTCCGGAAGTGCTGGCTGTTCTGGTTGATCTGCACTGCGATGATCTTCCGCATCTCTGAGACGCCGCCGGCCCAGATCGGGTCAGGCTGGACAACCGTGGGCCGCCCGGATTCGACGATGATCTTCACGCGAGTTCTCCTGGCGCGGTGGGATGCTAATCCTAACTCGCAGGCTATCGATCGTCGTCTGAGCCATGTGCCGAATCGTCGTCAGTTACCTCCGGCCCATTCGTGGCGGATTGAATGGCAGGGCCTGAGATGAGTTAGGATCGGGAGCCGAAGAGATCCTTCGCTTCGCTCGGGATGACATTTTTCGCTATGCCTGCAGTCACACCTGAAAACATCCTCTCGCTACCTCGCCTCTCGTCGATTGATCCGGCAGGCGCGGTGTTCCGCGACGTGCTCCATGTCATCGATGCGCCCACGACTCTGGAAGGGGAAGGATTCCAGGTCAGGCGGCCATTCCCTGGCTACGACCTGCGATCGGCGGACCCGTTCCTGTTGCTCGATCACTGGGGCGCCGTCGAATACGCGCCGGGAGAGGCCCGGGGCGCGCCCTGGCATCCTCACCGCGGGTTCGAGACGGTGACCTACGTGATGGACGGCGCGATCCGCCACCGGGACTCGCTCGGCGGAGGCGGTGTCATCACAGACGGCGCGACTCAGTGGATGACCGCGGGCTCGGGGATTCTTCACGACGAGCTGCCGACCGAAGAGATCGTGACCAGGGGCGGCCTTTTCCACGCGGTACAGCTCTGGGTGAACCTCCCACGGAATCTGAAGTGGACTCCTCCCCGGTACCAGGACGTCGGGGCGAAAAGGCTGGCGCTGCTGAGTTCGGATGATGGCGGCGCGTGGGTCCGCCTTATCGCAGGCGAAGTCGGTGATTACAAGGGGCCCGGAGCGACCTGGACGCCGATCGCGTACGCCCATGCCACAGTTACTCCCGGCGCCCGGTTGCAGGTACCCTGGCGTCCCGACTTCAACGCGCTCGTGTACGTTCTGTCAGGGCGCGGGACCGCGGGACCATCGACGCAGTCAATCCGTGAGGGCCAGCTTGCGATACTCGGGCCGGGCGCGGCGCTGCAGATCCAGGCGGATGCTCAGCAAGACGGGCACGCGCGAAACCTGGACGCACTGCTGCTTGGCGGCCTGCCGATCAGAGAGCCCGTGGCCTTCTACGGACCATTCGTGATGAACACCCACGAGGAGATCGCGCAGGCGATCAGCGACTACCGCGCCGGACGCATGGGGACGGTTCCCGCCACAACGCTCGCGCCGTAGAAAACCCCTGACCCCTACTTGCGTAGTCTCCTTCGGCAGGCTCAGGCGCCGCCCTGAGGCTCTCGAAGGGGCAAGCTCTTCGCTTCGCTCAGGATGACAACTCGGATGACATCCGTCTGGCTAATCGTTTGATCGGGGCGGACTACACGAAACTGGATGTCGTATGCGGCGCCTTCTTCGACGACGCGCCGATGCGCTTCGCGGATCGCTGGCTGGTCTTCAGGGGCGATCTCCTGGGTGAAGTCCTCCCAGTGAAATCTCGCGCGTCCCGACCGTCAAGAAGGCGTTTGTGTTGGCAGATTGACACCGCCCGAGATTCCCACGAATACTGCCCCGGGAGGAGACGGGAATGCAGTCATCGGTCATAGTCACGGGCGGTTCGGGCGGCATTGGGCAGGCGATCTGCCGGGCGCTCGGGCGCGAGGGATACGCGGTGGCGGTATTCGACCCCGCGCCCTGCAGCGGGCTGGAGGCCGAATTCGCCAAGAGTCGCTGGCCATTCCGGCACTTTCCGCTGGATGCCGCCGACCGCGCCTCAGTGGAGAAAGGCGTCGGCGCGGCCGAGGAGGGTCTCGGACCAGTCTGGGGACTCGTGGCGTGCGCGGGAATCGCACCTGAGATCCCGTTCCTGGAGACCACGGACGAAGTCCTCGATCGAGTCCTCCGCGTGAACGTCAAGGCAATGTTCGTGTGCTGCCAGGCCGTGGCCCGCGTTATGGCCGTCCGGCACGAAGGCAGGATTGTCAACATCCTGTCGACCTCGTCGAACCTCGGATTCGCAAAGCTGAGCGCATACGACGCGTCGAAGGGGGCCGCGCAGCAGCTCACCCGAACGCTGGCGATCGAGCTCGGACCGCTCGGCCTGCAGGTCAACGGTGTGGCGCCCGGAACAATCGAGACGCCGCTCTCGGTCAACTGGCGCAAGGACGAGCGCGTGGCCGGACATGACCTCGCCCGGATCCCGATGAAACGGTTTGGCAAGCCCGGCGACGTCGCCGAAGCGGTGGCTTTCCTGCTGTCGCCGCGGGCGTCGTGGATCAACGGCGCGACGCTCGTAGTGGACGGAGGGCATTCCATAAACGGGATGCCGCTCTTCGGCGCGGGCGCGTCGCCGTGATCTACATCGAGTACTTCAGCCGGCGAGCCGGGGTCCCGCTCATGAAATTTCACGAGGCGGTGATTGCGGGGCAGCAGGGCTGGGCAAATGCGCATTCCGAGGACCGGCTGGTGTGGAGCGCGGGCCGCACGTGGAGAATGGGTCCGGAGCCCGAGTACATGGGAGTCTGGTGGACGCCCGGATCAGGCTTTGACCGCATCGATGAATGGGACCGGATCTTCCGCTCAGGCGAGGCGGCGGGATTCGAGGACCCGTTCGGCGAGGTCGCGAGGATCGATGCTGCGGGATGCTATGAGCCGCTGCTCGAGCCTGTTTCGGCAAACGGGGGGACGTACTACGCCGAGTTCTTCCGGCTGACCGCCACCCGTGCGCGCGAAGCCACCACATCAAGGACGCATTCAAGGACCAGGCGGAGTCCGCCTACCTTGGCCTCCTCCCCCTTGTTGGGGGAGGCACACACCACGGCCTCCTCCCCCTTGTTGGGGGAGGCACACACCACGGCCTCCTCCGCCTCGATGGGGGAGGCACACACCACGGCCTCCTCCGCCTCGATGGGGGAGGCACACAC
>JACQUF010000242.1 GCA_016210435.1 Chloroflexota bacterium | reverse complement strand
CTCCGGCATCCTCCATTTCGTCGAGGGGCTCGGCAAGACCGAGGTCAGGAGAGGCTAGCCCTACTTTCGCACTTTTTTGAGGGCAGCTGGGCACAAGAGGAACCGAAAAGGCCACGAAACTCCCTCTACCACTTGACTTTGGACCGCTGGACATGCTACATGAAAGAACCATGCACATGTTCATACGTGAGGTCAACGGTCATCGCTACCGCATCGCAGCCCAATCTGTCTGGGACGCTGCCCGAGGCCGCTCGGTCGCACGCCAGGTCGTGCTGGGGCCGGCGGCGCCCCCGCCAGTCGCGGATCTGGGCGCCACGCGCACGGTGGGCACGCGCGGCGTCGGCGACGTTGGGGCCTTGATCTGGGTCGCCGAGCAACTGGACCTGATCGCGCATATTGACCGGGCGTGCGGAGACCTTGGCGCCAAAAACGGCCCATCCGTCGGTGAGTTGGCTGTGGCGGTGGCCATTCAGCGAGCCTGCTCGCCGGGGCCCAAGCGCGACTTGGGCGACTTTCTGGATGCCAGCGTGCCTCGCATGTCGTGTTTGCCTGGCTCGGCGTTCAGTGGGCAGGCTTTTCATCGGGTGGCGCGGCAGGTCACTGCGCACACGCTGGAGCAGGCGCAGGTGGCGATTTCGAAGGCGGCTGTCGCCCGGTTCAAGCTTTCGACGGATGTGCTCGCATTCGACACGACAAACTTCGACACTCACATCGCCACAGTGACGCCGGGCGAGCTGGCCCGGCGCGGACACGCCAAGAGCAAACGAAGCGACCTTCGTATCGTCGGTCTCGGACTTCTGGTCAGCGAGACAGGACATGTGCCGCTCTTGTATCGGACCTATTCCGGGAATGGCTCGGATCAGGGAGTGCTGGAGGCTTGCCTGGACGGATTGAAGCAGCTGCACGAGGCGCTCGACGACGGTGAAGGTCGCGCGCAGCCGGCGCAACGCACCCTGGTGCGCGACGGCGGGTTCTGGAGCCCGCAGCTGGAGCTGGACCTGGATACCGCCGGCTACTACAGCCTCATCTCGTTGCCGCTGGGACACAAAGCAACGGAAGAGGCATTGCAGATGGCGGCGCGGCGGGGAGCGATGAAACAGCTTTCAGGCAAGCTCAGGCGCGTACGCGCGGCACGGATGCGAACCGCGGTTGGAAAGTTGGACCGCACGCTCGTCGTGGTGGAGAGCGAAGAATTGCTGGAGGGACAGAAGCGCGGCATCGCGGTCGCCCTGCGCAAGGCGAAGGATGAACTGCGCAAACTCGAGAGATTGGTAGAAGCGGGCCGCATCTCACGCAGCAGCCTCGAGCAGCGGGCCAAGAAGGCACTCGCCCGCGAGCATTTGTCGAGTTTCGTCGTGACAACCATCGCCGGAAACGACAAGGAACCAACGTTTCACTGGAGGGCGGATGACACCTTGCGCCGCCGATTGGAGAAGACCCGGCTCGGCCGACGCGTACTTTGCACGGACCGACACAATTGGAGCACGGGCCGAATCGTTCATGCCTTCCGGGGCCAGTGGAACGTGGAGGAACTCTTCCGACGAGCGAAGAAAGGCGGAGTGGTCCCGTGGGGGCCGTCACATCAGTGGGCGGATGGTTCGCTGCGCCTACACACCTTCGCCACTGTTCTCGGGTTGATGCTCGTTAGCCTGGCAAAGACGGCGCTTGGAGCGGGCGCTTCCGCACGCGAAACCATGAAGAGCCTGGCCGAAATCCGTGCGACGTTGGTGCGTACGACGACGGGCGGCGCCGGAAGACGACCAACCGTGATGCTCGCCCCGGAACTGACGACCGAACAACGCCGGGCCGTCCGGATCTTCGATCTGGAGCGCTGGTTCCCTACTCTTCTTTCATGTATGCCAGCCCGGCCAGTTTAGCCGTGAAAGACCAACGAAAATCCGCAATCCGAGTGTTCGGGATGCGAAGGTAGGGCTAGAGCATGTCGAACCGCTCCCGGAAATCGCATACGCCCGCCGCGCGTTCGAGGGCCTCGCGGGGGCGTACGTCTTTGGCAACGACCCTTCGAAGGCGATGGCCGTCTACGACCGGATGCTCGAGTTCGCGCAGAAGCG
>JACQUF010000021.1 GCA_016210435.1 Chloroflexota bacterium | reverse complement strand
CGCTCGAGATCGAAATGCCGGTCCTGGCCGGCCAATCGTGGGGCGGTAATGTGGTCCTCGACTACTCGGCACGGTTCCCCTCGGGCGCGAGCGGAGTCGTACTGGTGGACGGGGGTTTCATCGAGCTTTCGTCGAGACCGGAGGGCACGTGGGAAAGAGTGAGCGTAGACCTGCGGCCACCCGAAATCGACGGCATGGCGCGAACTGCGATCGAAGAGTACTTCGTCAGCCGGTACGCCTTCATGACCCCGGACCGGATCGAGGCAGTCATGGGGAACTTCGAATTGCAGCCCGATGGGACGATCCGGCGGTGGCTATCTGTCGAAAACCACATGCAGATCCTGCGTTCGCTCTGGGAGCATCGCCCGTCGGCGATCTATCGTGCGGTCGGTGTGCCTGTCCTGATCGCGGTGCCGCGGGAATCGGGACCCGACCGTGGGTGGCGGCGCGCGGAAGCGATCGCGCGGGCGGAAGCGAGCCTGAAGCGCTCAAGAGTCCTCTGGTTTGAAGACTCGGTCCACGATCTCCATGTCCAGCGGCCAGACGAATTGGCGGCGGCGATGCTCGCGGCCGTCGAGGACGGCTTCTTCGGGTAGCGGTCGGGCCGGTACTTGCCCACGGCGCCCATCAATGTCGCTCTGAGTCTGCTTCAGGGACGAAGAGTCTGTTAAGGCGAACAGATCCTTCGCTTCGCTCAGGATGACATCGGTGCTCCGGTGACCGGCGCAGTGGTAATCTGCTCCGGTGACCGGCGCAGTGGTAATCTGCTCCGGTGACCGGCGCAGTGGTAATCTGCTCCGGTGCTGATTTCGGAGTCCCGCCAAGTCACCGATCTGTGCGATCGCCTGGCAACCGAGCCCTACGTCGCAATCGACACGGAATTCATCGGTGAGCATTCTTACTGGCCCCGCCTCTGCCTGATTCAGATCGCCGCGCCCGGCGCCGCCGCTGCGATCGACCCTCTCGCGCCCGGACTCAACCTTGCCCCTTTCTTCGAACTGATGGGGCAACGCCGCGTCTGCAAAGTTGTGCACGCTGGCCGCCAGGACCTCGCGATGTTCAGACGGCTGGGCGGGCATCTGCCGGCCCCGGTGTTCGACACGCAGATCGCCGCCATGGCGTGCGGTTTCGGGGATGCAGTCGCATATTCCACGCTCGCTTCAGAGCTGACCGGCGCGAATGTCGACAAGAGGCTGCAGGTCACTGACTGGACCAGGCGGCCGCTCTCGAATGCGCAGATCTCTTACGCCCTGGCGGATGTCACTCACCTCTGCAAGGTCTACGAGGTCCTGTCTGCGAAACTCGCCACGGACGGCCGGGTCGCGTGGATCGAAGAAGAGATGGATTCGCTTCTGGCGGATGCCGCGCAGGACCCCGATCCTGCAGCCGCATGGCAGAGGGTGTCGGTCAAAGGCGCCGACGGCAGGACTCTCGCCGTCCTGCGGGAGCTCGCGGCATGGCGCGAGCGGTTCGCCGCGCGGCTCGACATCCCCCGCCAGAGAGTAGCGCGCGATGAGACCCTGCTGGACATCGCGTTCAGGCGGCCAACAACCATGTCAGCGCTGAGTCGCTCGCGGGGTTTCTCAAATATCCCGGGTGACGGGGTCGCGGCGAAAGAAATTCTCGACGCAATCGCCCGCGGCCTTGCCGTGCCGGAAGCACAGTGCCCAAGGCCGAATGGGCGGTTCGAATACAGCGACGGAACGAGCGTGCGGGTAGCACTGCTCCAGGCGCTGCTGAAGCTCAAGTCCGAGCAGCAACATGTCGCACCGAAGCTGGTAGCCACTCGAAGCGAACTCGAAGCCCTGATCCTAGACCCGGATGGTGATCACCCGGCACTCCGCGGGTGGCGCCGACAGATATTCGGCGAGGACGCCATGGCTTTGCTGAACGGGCGGCTCGCCATCACCGGCGACCCCGCCGGGATGAAGATCGTTCAGGTCAGCCAGCCATAAAGCTCATCGACGACGAACGGGCGCCACCCGGCAAGTACCATTCGATTTCCGAAGAGACCAAGGCCCGGTATCAGGAGTGGAAGAAGACGCGCGGGCAGGGAGGCAAGAAGCGACAGTGAAGATCGAAGATGTCGAAGGGTTTCTGATTGCGGACGCCTACGTCGTGCGCATCCGGACAGACACCGGGCTGAGTGGGATTGGCCAGACTGCGTGCTGGGGCTATGTCGAAGCGGTCGAACGGATCGTTGCCAAGTTCCGGCAGTATCTGATCGGCAAGAATCCGCTTCAAATCGAGCACCACTG
>JACQUF010000236.1 GCA_016210435.1 Chloroflexota bacterium | reverse complement strand
GACAGGGAGTACGCAGCATGTCCGAATTGTTTGGGGCTCTAGGCATCAGTCTGCCAGGGTTGCTGACGCAACTCATCAGCTTCCTGCTGATCTTCTGGCTGCTTGCCAAGTTCGGGTTCCCGCGAATCACCAAGATGCTTGACGAGCGGTCACGCCGCATCAAGGAGAGCCTGGAGGCGGCCGAGAACGCCAAGCAACAGGCAGCTTCGGCGGCCGAGCAGGTCGAGAAGGAGATCGCCAACGCACGCGCCCAAGGCCAGCAGCTGATCGCAGAGGCGCGCGAGGCAGCGGGCCAGTTCCGTCAGGACCAGGAGGCGCGCGCGAAGCGCGATGCCGAAGAGCTGATTGTGCGCGCCCGCGCAGAGATCGCGCGGGAACGCGACGCCGCGATCGAACAGGTCCGCAGGGAATTCGCCTCGCTGGCGATTACCGCGGCAGAGCGCGTGATCGAAAAATCGCTCGATGAGAGGGCCCACCGCGATCTTATCGACAGCGTGCTGAAGGAAGGGCTGGAGGCTCGAAAGAGTTGATCGCCCCTCACCCCTGGTATGCAGGCCCTCTCCCCGATTGCATCGGGGCGAGGGGAGCTTTTCGTTCCCCGTCCCTCTCCCATTCGGGGGGAGGACGTCATGAGCCGCCTCTCCTCTGGTGGGAGTGGTGGGAGAGGCCTGTCCCGACGTGTCGGGACGAGGGTGAGGGGGCGTAGATGGCACGCAAGCCCACTGCCAGGCGCTACGCCCAGGCGGCATTTGCGATCGCCCGGGAACACAGGACCCTGGACCGGTGGTCGACCGACCTTGATCTGCTCGTACAGGCGCTCGACAACCCGGATTTCGCGGCGCTGCTCGAAGCCCCACAGGTGCCCGAAGGCGTGAAGCAGCACGGTATCGAGACGGTGCTGCACGACGCCGACAGGCTTGCCAGAAACCTGCTCGCCGTGCTTGTGGCGCAGCGGCAGACCGGGAACATCAAGCAGGTGCGCGCTGAGTTCCGGCGCCTGGTAGATGAAAACAGCGGAGTCGCACGCGCTGAGGTCGTGACCGCAGTACCCCTCGACGATCGCCAGAAGTCCACCGTCATCGATCACCTGGGGAGGCTGGTGGGCCGCAAGGTCGTTGCAAGCGTTCGGGTCGATCCCGAAATCATCGCCGGCATCGTCGCGAGAGTGGGCGACCGGTTGATCGACGGCAGCGCGCGGGCGAAGCTGGAACAGATGCGAATGGCGCTTGAACGGCCACCCGTCCAGGCAAGCGCTCCGGCATCAGAAAATTAGGTAAGTGAGATAGGTTCGGAGGAGTTCCGATGGCGATCAGAGGTCAAGACATAGCCTCGGTCATCAAGCGTCAGATCGAGGAGTTCGGCGGCGAACTCACGATGGTCGACGTGGGGACCGTAGTCGAAGCGGCGGACGGCGTGGCGCGGATCCACGGCCTGTCCAACGTCAGGTACACGGAACTCCTGCAGTTCCCCGGAGACACGCTTGGCATGGCGCTGAACCTCGAGGAGGACAGCGTCGGCGCGGTGATCCTGGGCGACTACACGCACATCAAGGAAGGCGATGAGGTCCGCTCGACCGGCCGTATCGTCGACGTCCCGGTAGGCCCGGGACTCGTAGGCCGGGTCCTCGACCCCATCGGACGGCCAATCGATGGCAAGGGCGCGATCAAATCCGAGAAGACGCTTCCTGTCGAGCGAATCGCGCCGAACGTCGTGACGAGAAAGTCCGTCGATACGCCGCTCCAGTTCGGCGTGAAGGTCGTGGACGCGCTCACGCCGGTAGGGCGAGGCCAGCGAGAGCTGATCATCGGCGACCGCAACACCGGAAAGACTGCAATCTGTCTAGATGCCATCGTCAACCAGAAGGAAGAGAAGGTCATCTGCATTTACGTCGCCATCGGGCAGAAGGCGTCGAAGGTGTCGCAGGTCGTGGCGACCCTGGAGGAGCACGGCGCGCTCGATCACACCATCGTGGTCGCCGCAAACGCATCCGACCCCGCGCCGCTGCAGTACCTGGCCCCGTATTCAGGCTGCGCGATGGCTGAATACTTCCTCGAGAAGGGCGGCGACTGCCTCATCGTCTACGACGACCTGACCAAGCACGCATGGGCCTATCGCCAGATGTCGCTTCTGTTGCGCCGGCCGCCGGGGCGTGAAGCCTACCCGGGCGATGTTTTTTATCTCCACTCGCGCCTTCTCGAGCGGGCATGCCGCCTGAACGAGGAGAACGGCGGCGGGTCCATTACGGCCCTTCCAATCATCGAGACGCTGCTGGGTGACGTATCGGCATACGTCCCGACGATCGTGATCTCGATCACCGACGGCCAGATCTACCTGGAACCGGTCCTCTTCAACGCGGGCGTCCGGCCCGCCATGAACG
>JACQUF010000232.1 GCA_016210435.1 Chloroflexota bacterium | reverse complement strand
TGCCAGCGCTCCCAGGTTCACCCCTTACGCCCGGCTATTTTGTTAAGCTTCATAATTCGGCCCTACCGACCCCTCTTCTTTCCTTGACCCTTGCCCCTTGACCCTCGCCTTCACCGCGCGGCCACGCCCGCTTGCACCTCGACCATCTTCGATGAGACGACCGCGAGCGCTTCGTCGATCACGCCAGCGGCATGATCCATCTCCTCCCTGGTTATTATGAGGGGCGGGCTCACGCGGAGTATGTTCTGGTAGAACCCGCCGACCCCGATCGAGATCCCACGACTCAGGCACTCTTTCTTGACCGCTGCTGCCTCCGCGTTCGCCGGCGTCTTGGCCTCGTCCTTGACCAGCTCGATGCCGATGAACAGGCCGATGCCTCGAACGTCCCCCACCAGGCTGTGCCGATCCTTCAGCGGGGCCAGGAGCTTCATCATGTGCTCGCCCTTCTCGCCGGCGGCGGCGACCAGGCCCTCCCGCTCTATGACGTCAAGGTTCGCCAGGGCGGCGGCGCAGGATATCGGGCTGCCGCCGAAGGTGGAGTTGTAGTCGCCGGGGCCAAGCGAAGCGGCTACTTCGGGGGTCGCGATGAACGCGCCCAGGGGCAGCCCGCCGGCAATGCCCTTGGAAATCGTCATGATTTCCGGCTCGACCCCGTAGTGCTCGACGCCCCACATCTTCCCGGTCCGGCCCATGCCGGCCTGCACCTCGTCGATGATGAGGATCGCCCCGTACTTGTCCAGGATTTGCTTCACCCGGGCGAAGTACCCCCGCGGGGCCGCGAAGGCGCCGCCGGCGCCCGAGACGGACTCCGAGATCAACGCGGCCACGTTCCCGGATGAGCTGAGGCGAATGATATCCTCCACCATGTTGGCGCACTGGAGGTCGCACTCCGGGTACGTCCGGTCCAGCGAGCACCGGTAGCAGTAGGGCGCGGGCACGAAGTGGACTCCCGGCATCAGACCCCCGGCCCGGCGCTTCCGGCCGCTCATGCCGACGACGCTGAGGGATGCCAGGGTCCGGCCGAAGTAGCCGTACTGTGGAGCTAGAATGTCCGTCCGGCCGGTGTAATACTTCGCCAGGCGGATCGCACCCTCGTTCGCCTCCGCCCCGCTGTTGACGAAGAAGCTCTTCTGAAGCCGTCCGGGTGTGATACTAGCTAGCCGCTCGGCAAGGTCGGCAACTACTTGCACCCTGTTAGTCAGAGATCCGCAGTGTATCAGCTTCTCCAACTGGGCCTTGGCTGCTTCTATCACGTACGGGTTGTTGTGTCCCGTGTTCACGACCGCGTAGCTGGAGAACAGGTCCATGTACTTGTTGCCGTCGCGGTCGTACATGTAGCATCCCTCCGCCCGTTCGACGGACAGCAAGGCTTCGGCCTTCTCGTATCCGCTGTTCACATACGTGTTGTACTTCGCACTAACGTCCATTGGCTCCTCCTCTTGGTTTACCTCACTTCTTCGCTCCGTCCGGGGCAGGTACTAACCCCCCTCTATGCCCTCTTACCTGTCCCTGTGCTAATCCTTCGAGTGCACTGGCCGAATGGTGAAAGTTGAGGTTCATCATTTGGCCCTGCTGGGCTGCTCGCGCAGGCGAGACGCCCGCGCTCCCGTTTTCCTTGCCCCTTGCCCCTTGACCCTTGACCCTCGTCCTGCCCTCACTCGCTGGCGTAGCTCCGCTTGACCGGCCGGCCCAGCATCGCCTCGACGATGCGCACGGTGTTGGGAGGACATCCCGGCACGTATCTCCCCCGGCGGTTGCGCGTGGGCACGCAACGTCCCACGGTGACGAGCCTGTCCTCCTTTACGCCCTCCGGTATCTCGGCGTTGCTGACCACCACCGTCAGCCCTTCCACCTCATCCTCGACTTTGTAAGTGTAGCGAAGACCGAATAGCGCGCTGACCACGTCGTTGCGGCAGCCCGTGCAGGTCACGTCTCCCCAGAGCAGGGTAAAGTTCTTGATCCGGGCCCGTTCGTCCTCGAACGGGCGCAGGAACCGGCGCTGGACGCTTTCCAGCGACTGGCCCGCCAACTCGATTTCGTCGAGCCCCATAACTCCGAGCCCATGCTCGGCACATTCCTTGAGACATCCCACTTCGGCCGGCTCGTAGCCCATGATGCGGGCCGCGGTAGCGTCCGCAGCCACGGCATCCTTGCCGGCGACGATGAGGTCCATCTCGATCGGGATTCCCCAGAACGGCCCAAGGCCCTCCTGACCCAGAATGCCGTCGACGACGACCATCTTCGGTCTAACCACCGTGGCCCAGTCCGCCACTTGCTGGAAGAGCTGCCTCCGGTGTGCCCGCTTCTTCATCGCGTCCGTATAGAGCCCCTTGAGGTTCTTGAGCCCCAGCGATGCCTCTGTCTGCTCGTGGGTCTTCATTACCGGGACGCTGATAATAGCGTCGGCCTTCAACACGGGCTCGTAAGTGGTCATCTGTTTGAATATCTTGCCCTGGGGGCAGGCCACGCTCACGGGTTTCGTCCTTTTGAGATCGACGAGTTCATAGCCTTCTTCCCTGAGCCGCAGGAAGCCTGTAGCCTTGAAAGCCTTCTCCGTGTCGACGGAAACCGCGGAAGACTCGGCTATGATCGGCCGCGCCGGCCGCTCCCGCACGACGTTCGCGATTGCCCTGCAAACGGCCGGGCTGGTAACCGCTCCGTCGTAGTACTTGCCGCTCACATGAATCGGAGCGGCCGCCACGTTCGGCTTGATAATTACCGTCCCGCCCTCCGGCACGACGTCGTCAAGCCCTCCCAGCAACCGGATGGCCTCGCGAACAGCCTCCTCGACCTGTTCGTCCGATGGCCCCTTAGATGTCCGCGTGATGGCAACCACACTACTGCTCATTCTTGCTCCTTCACAACTTCCGGTGCTTTCTCTGCCCTGCGTCTTGAATCAAAGGGGAATCGCTTCCCTTGCCCCTTGACCCTTGCCCCTCGTCACGGCGTCAAGATGATTCGCACCGCCTCGGTCTCCCTCTCGGAAGCTTCCAGGGCGGCGTTCACCTCGGCCAGCGGGAACGTTATTGCCGAATACAGAGAAAGGTCGATCTTCCCGGCGCGCAGCAGTTCCACCATGAGCGGGAACTCGCGGGCCTGGTAGGCGAAGATCGTAGACATCGTCACCTCTTTGCAGGCTACGCCGCGGAAGTAGTCCTCGAAGTCGAGGTGAACGGGAGTGAAGGTGCAGCCCACGAGCGCGGCGCGCCCGCCACGCCTGAGGCTCCCGATCGCTCCCTCGATGGTAGCCTTCTCTCCCGCGACGTCGAAGGCCACGTCGACACCCCGGCCGCTCGTTCTTGCCATGATCTCGGCCACCGGGTCGACCAGTGAAGCGTTGATGCCCTCGTCCGCGCCATAGGGCCTGGCCCGCTCGAGCTTGGAATCGGACAGGTCGACGGCGATGACCCGGGTTGCTCCGTGTGCTTTAGCGCTCTGCACCACGCAGCAGCCAATCGCGCCCACGCCGAACACCGCCACCGTGTCGCCGGCATCCACGCCGATCTTGCGCACGGCGTGAAAGCCGGTCGCCAGTATGCTGGTGATGATCACGCCTTGCTCGAACGTGACGTTGTCCGGAAGCCGGTGCACGTTCTTCGCGGGCAGGGACATGTACTCCGCGTACCCGCCTACCATGCCGTCGTCGAGCCCGATGAGTCTGCCCTGCGCGCACAGGTTATCCTGGCCGTCGAGGCACCACTCGCAGCGGCCGCAGCTCACCATCGGGTTGATGAACACGCGGTCGCCGGGCCTGAACTCGGCCACGTCGTCGCCGACAGACGCCACTACTCCCGTAACCTCGTGGCCGAGCGTGTGCGGGTAGATCTTCAATGGCCGCCTGCCCTTGATCACGTAGCGATCTGACGTGCAGACCCCACATGCCTTTACTTGCAGGAGCACTTCGCCCGGTCCCGGCTGAGGAATGGGAACCTCGTCAATCGACAATGGCGTTTCGACCGCATGTAGCCGCGCAGCTTTCATTGTACCTCCTTCCGCGATCAGCATTAACAAAGCAAGCTGTCTGTCCTCTAGCTGTTGGCCATCACTGCGGCTTCCAGCGGCAAGGCCGCTGGAAGCTTGCCCAATCGATCTAGCTCGTCGGCTATGGACTTAAGGCCTAGGCTCTCCAGGTATTCCCTTGAGGGCACTCCGGTTTCCCGGTCCCAGCCGCGAAGCTCGTAGTACTCGTCTTTCATCCGCTCGAACTTCTCCCGGTCCAGCGTGTCCTGGCTGAACCGCCCGGAGTACGGTTCGCCGAAGAAGCGTTTGGGCAGGGTGTCATGGTCCCGCGTGAGGCCCTCCCTGACGTCGTACACGCGCTCAATCGCCCGGAGGCGGGCAGCCCGATTGAGCAGATAGTCGGCGGTCCACGGGCGCCCGGTTCCCGCCGTGAGCAGTTCGGCCGAGAGCTCGGCCGTGAACGGCATTTCGGCCCAGGTGGTGTGCCACTTGCAGTTCAGGAGCATGTCGGCGATCGCTTCGGCATTCTCGCCGCGAAGCACCAGCGCCGCCTTGCCCTCATAGCCCAGCGGCTCCGCGCCCAGAGGGGTGCCGGTGATACCCTCTATGTGCTCTACGATAGCCTTCACCGCTGTCTCGCGCTCGATCGGATCGAATATTGTGGCCTCCGCCGCGGCTTTCGAGGCGGCGAGGGCGGGCGAGGAGCGGATGTGGTCCCCGCGGGGACCAACCGCGGCGGCCAGTGCCCTGCCTTTGAAGTTGCGGGAGTTGAGCACGTAGAGCGGAGAGCCCTTCACGTGCATCATGTACTCCTCGGACCCACGGCCCACCGCCTTGACCGCCGTGGGCACGTCGCCGGCCAGTACGTCGCCGAATCCCTCTCGGTTCGCGATCTTCTCGATCGTGCCCAGAATCGCCCGGCGGTCACCCCAGGCCATCGGGATGCCGTCGGTATCCTTCTCGTCGATGATGCCACGCTGATAAAGCTCCATCGACCAGGCGATCATTCCCGATACCGAGATGCTGTCTATCCCGTACTGTTGGCATAACACCACGCTCTGCCACCAGGCGTCCAGGTCGGAGTTCCGGAGCTTCCAGGAAAGCTCCGTGTAGTGCTGGCAGGAGACGACGCCGGCCCCCAGGCCGGGGATGCTGTAGTTGTTCATGCAGCGCATCGGGCACCCGAAGCAGCCGGTCCGCCGCGGCAGATGGGCTTGGAAGAACTTGTGCAACTGCCCCTTCTCCTGGTCCTCCCACTCCGTACCC
>JACQUF010000231.1 GCA_016210435.1 Chloroflexota bacterium | reverse complement strand
GACGATGATCGCGATCTCGATCGCGACTACGAGACCAATGAGGCTCACACCGCCGACGGCGGCCTGCGCGCCGGCCGCGATCATGATCAGGTCCGAAGGAATCGGAAGCGGTACGCCCGCCTCCTTTATGAGCATCAGCACCAGAATCGAAGGGAGCGCGTAGGTCCCGAACGTGTCCACGCTCATATCCCGACGCGCCCTGGATCAGGCAGTCCCACCAGACCCTGCCTCATCATTTAGCCGTTCGAATCTCGAAGCTACTCGCCGGCGAGATATTAGCAGGCACGGTTTTGACATATTGGTGCTAGTGTCACGACTGGCGGCGACTTCGCCCGAGTTCCGGGGCTGCGCTGGCGCCAAATCGATGAGCTAACGTCCGGCGGCTGATCTGGTCGCCAGGTCGCGAAGGGAGCCTTGCTTGTCAAACGTGATGACCGTCCTCGGTCCTATCGACACCGCGCGGATGGGGTTCACGCTTGTGCACGAACACATCCTGGTCACGTCTGCGGGGCTCAAAGACACCTATCCCCCCATCCCTCGCCAGGCCGCGATCGACGAAGGGATCCACAGGCTGAAGGAAGCCAAAGCCGAAGGCATTTCGACGATCGTCGATCTCACGACGATGGACCTTGGCCGGGACGTCCGGGTTATCGAGGCCGTCTCGCGAGCGTCAGGCGTCAACGTGATCTGTGCGACCGGAACCTGGCTCGAAATCCCACGCGCATTCAGGATGGCGGACCCAGACGATATCGCGCGGCTCTATGTTCGCGAAATGCGGGAAGGGATCGAGGGTACCGGCATCCGCGCCGGCGTGATCAAGGTTGCCAACGACGTCGGGGGCGTGACGGAGCCCGGCGAAATCATCCTGCGGGCCGCCGCGAGGGCGCAGAAGGCGACCGGAAAGCCGATCATCACGCACACATGGGCGCCCGAGCGAGTCGGTGACCAGCAGATCAGGATCTTCGAGGGTGAAGGCATCGATCTCAACCGAGTGTGTGTCGGGCACTCCAATGACACGACCGACTTCGGCTACATGACGGGACTGCTGAAGAAGGGTGTGTGGATTGGGTTCGACCGTTATCCGTCGCACCGCCCGGACGTGCCGGACTGGAAGGCTCGCACCGAGACGCTGAAGAAGCTCATGGACGCCGGCTGGATGCGGCGCCTGCTGCTCTCGCACGACGACCCCATGACGATGCTAATCACTTCGAAGGCGCTGTTCGCCGAGCGGATCAAGCGCAATCCAGACCATGTGTGCTTCATCAAGCGGCGCGTGCTGCCCTATTTGAAGGACCTCGGCGCGGCTGATGCGGAGTTGCAGCAGCTGGTAGTCGAGAACCCGAGGCGGTTCTTCGAGGGCGGGAAGTAGCCCCTCACTCTCGTTCGCCTGCCGGCTCACAGGCCTCTCCCTCGAGGGTCGAGGCGTTCTCGAAGTTCGCCGCGCAGGACCTTGCCAAGCTGGTTGCGGGGAAGAGCGTCAACGAAGTGGACCTTCTCAGGCTTTTTATAGCTGGCGATGCGTTGGCGGCAGAATTCGATCAGCTCAGCTTCTGAAGCGGCGGCACCCTGCTTCAGGGCAACGACCGCATGCACGACTTCACCCCAGTCGGGGTCGGGAACGCCGATGACCGCGACCTCTCCTACGGCTGGATGCGCGGCCAGGATCTCCTCTACTTCTTCCGGCGATATCATCTCGCCGCCCCGCTTGATGATCTCCCGCGCCCGCCCCTGCAGGAAAATGTAGCCGTCCTCATCTCGGTATCCGAGATCGCCGGTATGCAGCCATCCACCCTTAAATGCCTCGGCGGTCAGATCCGGTCGGCTCCAGTAGCCCTTCATCAGCCTCGGCCCGCGGGCGACGATCTCTCCGGTTGCCCCGGCTGCCACGTCGTTCTCATGTTCGTCGACGATTCGGACCTCGACATCAGGCAGCGGCTTGCCGATCGAACGGAGCCGCCGCTTCTTCCTCGCGATTTCCCCCGGCGTCCCCTGAAGGACGTGATCCTCCGGCCCGAGCATCGTGATGGTGGCCGCGGACTCGGTCTGCCCGAACGCGTTGATGAACTGTGCCTTGGGAAAGGCTTCGATGGCCCGCTCCAGGACTTCCCCCGGCATCGCAGCAGCGCCATAGGTGATCACTCGCAGACTGGAAAGGTCGAAGTCCTCGAACTTCGGGTGTTCGATCAGCGCCTTGATCATCGTCGGCACGAGCATTGCACGGTTTACCCGCTCCTGTTCGGCGAAACGCATCCATTCCTCAGGCTCAAACTGCGGCTGGAGCACTATCGTGCGACCGCCGTACACCGCAGCCATCGCGGACTGGACGCCGGCGATGTGATACAGGGGCACGGTCAAGATCGTCCGCTCCGCCGACGTCGGATCCACGTCCGCGGGAATGACATTTTCGAGTACGTAGGTACAGAAGCTTGCGTGGGTCAGAACGACGCCCTTCGGCCGGGAGGTCGCACCAGACGTGAACATGATCATCGTCGGGTCGTCGTCAGCGCCTGATGGCGGGCGCTCCAGCGGCTGGGAGGCCAGCAGCTCTTCGTATGCCGCCCAACCGGTCGGCGCGGGTGGTCCATCGATCACTATCCGGCAGACCTCGCGGCTGATCTGGGACGTCGCCTCGTTCGTGACATTGATGTACCTCGCACCCGCAAGTACGACCGATGCGCCCGCGTAGTCGAGCATCCATGCGACCTCTGCGGGGCGGGAGCGGAAGTTGAGCGGCACGAAGATCGCGCCGAGGCGCGCGCAAGCGAAGTATGTCTCGATCTGCCCGACGCTGTTGATATCCATGATGGCGACGCGGTCGCCGGCGCGTACTCCAAGCCCTTCGAGCGCTCCAGCCAGACGAGCCGCACGGTCCTTCAGTTGCGCAAAGGTGAGCCTCCGCTCAGCCTGCTCGCCTGAGACGATTGCCTCGCGATCGGGAACGATACCTGCGGCGATATCGAGCAGTTCGAGAGTATTCAAGTCAGGAAACGCCCTTCGAGAGCCTCAGTTCGCAGCGGGTCGACTGCCGTAGCCTTCGAGCATCGATCTTCCAGCCGGGGCTCGGCGTCCTTCCGGCGACCGGCGAATGCGCGGCCTTGACATCCTGGCCGCGACTTTCCTGGCAAGCCGCGTTTCCGCGTAGAGGCCCTGCGACAGCGAGAGTCGGTCAGCAAAGCGTAGCGACTCCTTCGCGGCCGCGACAAGTTGCTGATCGAGCCTCCCCAGCTGGCGGGCAACCCGGTCCGTCTCGGCGCCGAGTTGCGAGCGGGGAACCACGGAGCTCACCAGCCCCCATTCGCGCGCAAGCGTGGCGTCGATCACGCGACCGCGCAGGATCATATCCAGCGCCCGTGGACGGCCGATGTTCCGCGGCAACGTCTGTGTTCCCCCCGCTGCCGGGATGAGTCCGAGACTCGTTTCGGGTAGTGAGAAGATCACGTCCTCGCTGGCAATCCTGATGTCGCACAGCAAGGCAAGCTCAACGCCAGAGCCAACCACGTAGCCGTGGAGGGCGGCGACAACCGGCTTTGAGAGGCCATAGAAGCGGCCGAAAACGTCCCGCATCCAGCGTATCTGCCGTGCTTCAGTTTGCGATGGCGCAGTGCCAAACTCGCTCAGGTCCGCGCCCGCGCAGAACGCGTGCAGGCCCGCGCCACGCAGGACGACGGCTCTTACATCCGGATCGTGCTCGACCGCGTAGAGGATTTCCCAGAGGTCGTCACGCATCTGTGTGTTGAACGCGTTTCGCTTGTCGGGCCGGTTGAGGGTCACCCGCGCGACGGGCCCGCGCTTCTCGTACAGGACGGTTTCAAAGGCGCCGATCATGGCCATATCGGCACCCCATAGGGCCAGGTTGCCCATGCGGCAATGACAACCACGTGGATCTTTCCGGGCATTCCAGACCCCTCATCCCAACCTTCTCCCCGGTGGGGAGAAGGGCGGTTTCCGGCGGCGCCAGGCGGTCAAGCGTTCCATGCGGTCCGGATCGTGGTGGAGAAGGATGCTCAGGTCGGCCTCGAGCCGCATTCCGCTGTCGATCGGAAGTTCGGACCCGGCACCTATCGCTTCCTTGGCAAATCTCGCAGCTGCTGTCCCTCGTACTGCGATCTGTCGAGCGATCTCTTCAACGCGGTCTTGCAGCTGCGTCAGCGGCACTACCTCTGCTACCAGGCCGGTGCGCAGCGCCTCTTTCGCGTCCACGATGCGGCCGAGGAGCAACATTTCAGCCGCCAGTCCACGGCCTGCGATCCTCGGGAGCCGCTGGGTGCCCCCGTCGAAAGGGAATCCTCCGCCAACGACTTGCCGCATGGCGAGCCGCGTGCCGGTCGCCGCGATTCTGATATCTGCTGCGATAGCAAGCTCGAGTCCCTGGTCAAAGACCCTGCCCCGAAGTGCGGCCACTACAGGCTGGGGAATCGACGCGAGCGCGACGGCGACGCGGAGATCTTCGAAGCCAGGCCCGGCCGATGATAGTTCCGGCCCACCGACACAGAAATCCCAGCCCGTGCCTGTCAGAAGAACGACCCGGACAGACGAGTCCGAACCGGCCGCCAATGCTGCCTCTCGGATAGCCGCGGCCATCTCAACGTCGATACGGTTTGCGGACTCTGGTCGGGCAAGGCTAATGCGCGCGATCCCGCCCGCGATCGCAAGTCCGACCGGCTTGTCCGGCTTGAGCCCCCGCGGCCGGCGCTCAGGAGCCGGCTGCGAGCGCGGAGTCGTCGTGCGGCTCAACGACGAGTTCGATTCGCTTGTCGCCCCGGATCGCGGCCACCTTCAGGGGGCCGGTGAGGCCAGGCTCGGCGACCATGCGCTGGACGATGCCGAGATCGTACGTATTCCGGCCAGCTATCTCGACAATGATGTCTTTCCGCCGCAGACCCCCTTGTTCAGCCGGCCCGCCGGGTTCCAGGTGCTCGACGGATATCCCGACCGGCGGCGTCAGCCCCAGCAGCTTCGCAAGGGAAGGGTCGATCGGCGTGGCCTGGCCGGCGAAGCCGAGGTATCTGCGGGCGATCTTGCCGTCGGCAAGCAAGCGTTCAGTCGCCCATTGCGCGGTCTCAGCCGGAATCGCGAATGCAACCCCACTCGAGGCGGGTGGCGCGGCGACGTTCAGGCCGAGCAGGTGCCCGTGGACGTCGATAAGCGCGCCGCCGCTGGTACCCGGGCTTAGGGCTGCGCTCGTCTGGATGACATTCTGGACGAGCGCTCCGGAAGCGGTGCGAAGCGTACGCCCGGTCGCGCTCACGATACCTGTCGTTACGGTGATCTGAGTGCCGCCCGGGCGACCGAGCGCCATCACGAACGTGCCGGGCCGGACGATGAATGGCTCCGCCCAGCTGAGGCACGGCAGGCCGCTCGCGCCAACCTGCAGCAGCGCCAGATCAGTTTCGTCGTCGGTGCCCAGGATGTCAGCAGCGCGTGAGGCCCCGTCGTCGAACGTGACCCGTACCGAGCGGGCGCGATTCACGACGTGAGCGTTGGTGATGATCAGGCCGTCGGGCGCGACGACGACTCCCGAGCCGGCACTGCCGATTTCCAGGCCCCCGACATGCGCCGGGGCGGGCACCGGACCGGGGCGGCTGATGCGAACGCTGACGATCGCCGGCGACACAGCCTCGACAATACGTGCGATGGCTGCCGAAATCTGGTCCAAGACCATCGTCCCGAGGACATCGGGACCGGTCGAACCGGTTCGTCCTGAGGTTGGATCGGACCTGTCCAACTGGCCAAGCTCCGCGGGTGTCTCCTGGTTGAATCAGCGCAATTGTACACACGCACGCTCGGCCCATTCGGATTTGCGCGTCAGCTCGTACGATTGCGACTTAACGTCCTCCCCCTCGACGGGGGAGGGCCTGCCCTGAGCGGGCCTTACGTTGTGGACTTCTATTCGCCCGAAATCCGCTTGGTGGTTGAGCTGTAAAT
>JACQUF010000229.1 GCA_016210435.1 Chloroflexota bacterium | reverse complement strand
GCTCGAGGCGGCAAAGATCCTGGGCCTGAAGGACGTGGCGTTCCTGAACTATCCAGACGCCTTCCTGACCCCGAGCCTGGAGCTCCGGCATGATATCGCCCGAGAAATCAGGCGATACAGGCCAGACATCGTCGTGTGCCCGAGCCCTACGAGAAATCTCGACAATAACTTCTACGTCGGACATCCCGACCACCTTGCAGCGGGCGAGGCGACCATATCAGCCGTCTACCCGACAGCGCGAGATCGACTTACCTATCCCGATCTGCTCAAGGAGGGCCTCGAACCGCACAAGGTCCGCGAGCTCTGGATCACGATGGGCGCGGGGGCAAACTACTGGGTCGAACTCGCGGAGGATGACCTCAAAACCGCGATCCGCGCGCTGATGGCGCACTCGAGCCAGGTCGGCGACGGCGCGGAGAGAAGGGTCCGCGAATGGCGCGCGCGGACCGGTTCGCTCCGCGGCATGCGCTATGCCGAGTCCTTCAAGGTCTTCAAGATGCGGGGATAAGGTGCCGGAGGAGCAGCGCTCTCGCTACACGGTCTCGACTGTGTCCTTGACCTTCGCCTCGCCGCCCTCGCCGAACCTCTTTGCGGCGCTCCCGCGCAGGTTTGTGAAGTCTGACTGAAGCTGTTTCTGCAACAGGCGGCCTTCGCTCGAATACAGCACGAACCGGGCGCCGATCTCGATCGCCCTGGTGGCGGTCTCCACCGTTTGATGGTGGATCATCACCGCCATCCCCCTGGCGCCGCCGCGTTTGACGATGTCCGCGCAGACCCCCCAGTACTTCTCGTCAAACTTGTCAGGTGTGCCAAGCGATGTGCTCATGTCGTTGGGGCCGATGAAAAGAGCATCGATGCCCCCAACGGCCATGATCTTGTCCAGGTTGCGGTACGCTGGCTCGCTTTCGATCCCGACGATGACGACGCCGTCCTTGTGACGGTTCTTCAAATACTGCTCTGTGGCCGGGCTGACGTGCCCCTTCCCCTCCATCGCACGGCGGAGGTTTTCGCCCTTGAGCGGGTGCCACTGGGCCACGGCGACACATTCACGCACGTCGTCGACGTCTTCACAGTAAGGCACGAGCACGCCGGAGGCGCCCGCGTCCAGAGCGACGGCCACCAGGTACGGCATAGTGGTCGCGACACGCACGATCGGCACAATGCCCACCGATTTCAGGGCGAACACCAGATCAGCCACTTCGCCGCGGTCGCGCGACGAGTGTTCGGTGTCGATGACGACATAGTCGATACCGCCGCCGGCGAGGACCGTTGCAAAGCGAGGATTCCGGATATGGGTCAGCATGCAGCCGAAGACTGCCCTTCCCGAATTCAGCTTCGCCTTCAGTTCGCTAGCGTTCATTGAAGGCCTCCAGGTTCCTTTTCAAGCGCGTTCCAGATAGCGAATCGCAGTCATCGCCACTGCCGCTACGAACGCCGGATAAGTCTCCGGCGCGACGTCGAAGCGCTGGTGATGCGAGGGCCAGCGTGTCGCCGGATCGGCGGTGGAAGTCCCGACCATGTAGAAAACCCCCGGCACATGCTTGAGCCAGTTATGAAATGTATCCGCCGCAAGCCGCGGATTCCGCATCGGAATCACGTTCTGGCGCCCGAGCACCTCTACGGCAGCCGCGCTCATGATCTCCACTTCGTGTTGCGTACTCACAACTGCCGGAAGCGACCGCGAAGCGTACTCGAGCTCGTAGCGCGCCCCGAATGAATCGCACACGCCCTTCACAAGTCGCTCGAACTGCTTTGGCAGATGGTCGCGCAGCGCCTCATCTGATATCCGGAACGTGCCGGAAAGCTCAACGCTCTCCGCGAGCAGGTTCGACACACGCCCGCCCTGGATCATGCCGAAATGAAGGCTGGACGCCTCGTCGACCGGCAACTGGCGGCTCGCGAAGGACTGCAAGGCGGTGATCACGTGCGCGGCGACCACGATGGCGTCAACTCCCGCGCTCGGCACTGCGCTGTGTGACTCCTTGCCGATTATGGTCAGCCGTACGCGGTCGTTTCCCGAGAACGACGAGCCGACCCTCAGCGCGATCGATCCTGCCGGCCAGTCGGGATATACATGGCCCCCGAAGATGGCTGTGAGCCCGGGGTTCTCGAGGGCGCCATCGCCGATCATCGCTTCTGCGCCTGAAATGTCCCCGGGAGGCGTGTTTTCCTCGGCGGGTTCGAAGAGGAACTTGACATCGCCCGCGATATTATCAGACACCTGACTCAATACATGGGCCGCCCCGAGGTGACATGCGACGTGGACATCGTGGCCGCAGAGGTGTGCGATCCCCTGCGTTCTTGAGGCGTACGGACGCCCGCACTGGTCTTCCATCGCCAGCGCGTCCATTTCCGCCCTGAGGCCAACGCACTTGCTGCTGCCGTTCCTGGCCGTGCCGTGCAAGACACCCACGACCCCGGTCCTGCCGACGTCCCTGCGGACCTTGAGGCCAAGAGATTCGAGTTCACGCGCGCAGAGCTCGGCGGTCTTGCGTTCCTGGAATCGAAGTTCAGGATTGGCGTGAATCTGTTCTCTCAGAGCCCGCACGTGCGGCGCGACAGCCTGTGCCGCGCTCGTGACCCGCTTTGCCAGATCGACGCTTCCTGTCATCGGGCGAGAGGGTACCATGCGACCGCTCTGGCTATATTTACCGGCGGTGAATAGAGCAAGGTAGAGTCCGAGGGACACCCTAATTTGCGAGATGCTGCATTGATCGCGCCATAAGACGGAGTAATCGAATGAAGATCACAGGGCTGGAGACCATTGGCTTCTACTCAAGGCACCGGAACGCCCGCCGCAACTGGCTCTTGGTCAAGCTCCTCACCGACGAACCCGGCCTGTACGGCATCGGAGAAGGTAGTTCGCTGGGCCAGGAGCACCTGGTCACCGGGCTTTTGAATGAGTGGGTCGAGCACTACCTGAAGGGGAAAGACCCGCTGGACACGGAAGTGCATTGGACACGTCTGCACAATGACTACGGATCACGTGGTGGCCGGATCGGTGGGACCGCCCTCGCCGCGGTTGACATCGCGCTCTGGGACCTGAAGGGCAAGGTCCTTAACCAGCCTGTATACCGGCTGCTGGGCGGCGCACATTCGGGACGAATCCGGGTATATGCCAACGGTTGGTACACGAATCCGGGCTCTCCCGAGCAAAACGCGGAGGAGGCCAGGAAAGTCGTCTCGATGGCCTACACCGCCCTGAAGTTCGACCCGTTCGGGCAGGACAACTATTTCAACGTCTCGCTGAGTGAAGCGCAGCTCGCTGAGGACCGGGTTGCCGCTGTGCGCGGGGCGGTCGGGCCGAACGTGGACATCCTTGTTGAAGCGCATGCGAAGTTCAACGTTGCAACTGCGATCCAGCTTGGAAAAAGGCTGGAGAAGTATCGCCCGCTCTGGTTCGAGGAGCCGGTATCGCAGGAGAACGTCAACGAGATGGCCCAGGTGCGCCGGAACGTGGCAATACCGATCGCCACCGGGGAGCGCCTTTACGGCAAGTTCCCATTCATGCAGCTGGTGATGGCCGAGGCGGTAGATGTGCTGCAGCCCGACATCTGCAATGCCGGCGGGATCACTGAACTCAAGAAGATCGCGGCGATCGCCGAGGCGCAGCACGTCTCGATGGCGCCTCACAACACGAACAGCCCCGTCGGGACGATGGCGGAGTTCCATCTCGACTCGACGATGCAGAACTTCCTGATCCAGGAATATCACGCCGAGTTCTACGAGCCTCATTACTTCGAGGTAGTCGAAGGGCTGCCGCGGCAGAAGGCGGGCTATGTGGAGTTATCCGGCCGGCCGGGGCTCGGCCTGACGCTCAATGAAGATCTGCTGAAACACTATCCATACCAGCGGCTCGGCGCTCCTCGTCCCCGAGGCATCTGACATGAACGGTCGCCGCGCTCCGCCATTGGCGCGGCGCCAGGCGGCCACCGCCATCTGCCACGCCGGGCTTTGAGGCCAGACCCCTTCGACCCATAATCGGCCGCGACTCGAAATCGCCTCCCGTATACTGCCGGCCGCACACATGGAACCGGGATCAACTCTGGAGGCAGAAATTGATCGAAAACACAATCATCAAAAAGAACAAGCAGGGCCTCAAAGCGCTCTCGTTTGCGTTGACGTTCCCGTCTACTCAACTCGTCGAGTGGGCGGCACGGGCTGGTTTCGACGCGATCAGCCTGGACGGAGAACACGGCGGATTTTCGCCGTCAGACGTCGACGCGATAGTGCGGGTTGCAAACGCCCTTGGAATGTCCGTCACGGCCAGGGTCCCAAATATCGAGCCGAACACGGTCAACCTGTGGCTCGATCGCGGCATTCAGGGCATTGTCGGCCCCCACATCGAGACCGCCGAGGAGGCACAGAAGCTTGCTGACGCCTGCCTTTTTCCTCCCGATGGCAAGCGTTCATGGGGCGGCGGCCGTGGAACCGAGTTCGGCGACACCGACGTGCTGAACAGCAAGTACGGGGGCAAGCTCGGCTTCGCGAAGTGGACGAACGCGAACATGATCGTCAGCGGGCAGATCGAATCCAAAAAGGGCTACGACAACGTGGACGGGATCCTGAAGGTGAAGGGGCTCGGAGGGATCACCGGCGGCCCCAACGATTTTGCCGCATCGCTCGGCCACCCCGGGGAGCCTGACCATCCGGAACGCCAGAAGCTGACTGCGGACGCGGAGGCACGCGCGCGGAAGGCAGGCAAGCACGTCGCTTCCGACCTCACGGTTGGTACAGGAATCCAGGAACTGATGCTCGGCCAGGTCAGGGAATTCGCGCGCAAGCACGCAAAGGACAAGCTTGGGCCATAGCCGCCCGGAGGCTTCCCATGGTCACCGCGCCCGCACGGACCGTCGAACCCACCTCGGCAGTTAAGACGCACACCGGCCACCCGGCCTTCATCCTCGAGATCGGGCCGGAAGCGATCCTGCATGCCGCGTGGCGCATGACCGGAAGCGGCGAGGCTGTGGTCCGTTCGAGGCAAGGCGAGCTTTATCGCGTGATCTACGTCGGACGGCCATCTGATGGCGCAGGGCCAGACTTCAGGGACGCGATCCTCCAGCACCCCGACGGGACGGTACTGAAGGGCGACATCGAAATCCATGTCCGGGCATCCGGCTGGAGATCGCATGGTCATGACACGGACCGTCGCTACAACGGTGTGATCTTTCACGTCGCGTCGGCCGGTGAAGGACCCGTGCGTAGCGCAGGCGGCGCCCGAATTCCGCTGCTGATCCTGAGTGCTCCGAAATTCGCTTCGCCGGCCACGCCGCCGAAAGAAGCGATCGCGAGCGGAAATCCCGGCGCCGTACCCGATACCGGCGAATGCGCGGAACGGTCCTCAGCGGAGCCGCGTGTCCGGCAGTCCGGTAGCCTCACTGGTCTGGAGGCGCCGGACCGCGCGACCGGCGAAGGTGATCTGGCCAACCTGCTCCCGGAGATGACGCCGGATGAGGCGGGGGACCTGCGCTTCCTCGCAAAAAGCAGCGGGATGCAGATCGCGCTCAGCTCCAGACCGGCCGAGGACGTGTTGTGGGGCTCGGTCCTGGAATGCCTCGGGTATTCGCGTAACCGGAAGGGGTTCCGGCAGCTTGCCGACCGCGTGCCGTGGACGGCTCTAGGCGCCGCCTGCCGCGTCACCGCCACAAACCGTGAAGACATCGAAATGGTCCTGCTCTGGGCCGCAGGGTTGGCGGCACGTCCAGCTGCGAACACGCGCGCGGGAAGGATCGCGACTTCGCTCCAGCCGATACCTGGAGCCAGGCCGGCCTGGGTAAAAGCCGCTGGCAGGCCACACAATCGCCCGGCAAGGCGCATCGCCGCGGCTGCGGTCCTCGCCCATCGCTGGCTGCCCGCGGGACCGAGGCGATCCCTCGAAGACCTCCTGGCGGGTGTGACTGGCCCGGGCGACCTCGCCCGCAATCTGGTCGTTGGCAGTCCAGTGCCAGGCGGCCAGTCACTTCTCGGGGATGGACGGGCCCGAGAAATCGTAGTGAACGCTGTGCTTCCTGCGCTGCACGCGATCGCGTTTCTGGAACAGCGTTGGGCCCTCGCGGAACGTGCCTTCGCTCTGTACAGGGACCATCCCAGG
>JACQUF010000228.1 GCA_016210435.1 Chloroflexota bacterium | reverse complement strand
ATTCCGCCCACCGGAGGCCGCTGCTTTATACCCTCTCCCAGCGGGGGGGAGGGTGCGGGTGAGGGGCGAACGCGCGCCTGTGCTCGCGGGCGGGCCGGCTTGGAATGGGCAGATCAGATTCCGGTCGCCGTCCGGGCTATCCCACCACGAAGCTGTAATCTGTGGGGACTTGATCACGTAGCGACGCGGAGGACGTGGGGTGACCAATCGGGCCAGAGACTGGCTTACTCAAGCGGAACGAGACCTCAAGCTGGCCTCCGATTCCCAGCGCTCCGGCTACCACGAATGGGCCTGCTTTGCCGCCCACCAGGTCGCTGAAAAGGCCGTCAAGGCCCTCCACCTGCGATTGGGGCAAGAGGTATGGGGGCACGTCATCGTCGACCTGTTGACCGCATTACCTGGCACCACCTCGATCCCGTCCAACCTGAAAGAAGAAGCGTCGTATTTGGACAACCTCTATATACCCTCCCGCTACCCGAACGGGCACGCGGCCGGGGCGCCTTTCGAGCACTACACTCGATTACAGAGCGACCAGGCGATCACCTATGCCAGTGAGATCCTTGAATTCGTACGTTCTCAAATGGCCTGACCGGGAATCGGTCGACGCAGCTGTTCGGCAATGGGCGCAGGCGACTGCGCGCGCGTTCCCGATCGTCGTCGCAATCGGGTACTTCGGGTCGTACGCCCGGGGCGACTGGGGACCTGGCAGCGACGTGGACATCGTGATCATCGGCACGGAATCGCCTGTCGAGGACCGATACAGGCTCAACTTTCACAGCGAGAAGCTGCCAGTGCCGGCCGACGTGCTCTTCTACACCCTGGATGAATGGAACCGCCTGGGTGGACGGATGGGCCGAATGCTGCGCGAAGAAACGGTTTGGGTCTATGGCGCTCCTACTGAAGGTCCTGCCTGAATTTCATTTCAGGTGAACGGCGAGCCGGATTCCTAAAGAACTTACGGTAAAATGAATGCCGGACCGGTGATGACCTGATGACATATCTATCTGAGCGCTTGGAGATCCGCTTAACCCCGTCGACCATGCGTCGCCTGCGAGAGGAAGCCAGACGGCGTGGCATCGCCGTAGGTGCCCTCGCGAGGGAAGCGCTCGATCGAATTGTTACATCCGAGCGAGAGTCGCGAGCGAAGGCGGCCGAGGAATTGTTTCGGGTGGGCGCACCCGTAGCTGACTGGGATTCGATGAAACGCGAAATCGAAGACGCGCGACGTCAGTTGCCTTGAGCCCGGTATTCATCGACACGAACATACCAATGTATGCCGGGGGCAGAGCTCATCCTCTGAGAGAGCCGGCCAGGCGAGTCATCCGTGCAATCGTCGCGGGCAGCATCGAGGCGGTCACCGACCCGGAAGTATTCCAGGAGATCCTCTACAGGTACTTCCACATTGGAGAGAGGGCCAAGGGACTTCAGATGTTCGACACGTTCTTCCGGATCATGGAAGGGCATGTGCTACCCATCGGTGACTCCGATCTCTTGGCTGCGAGAGAGTTCGCTGAAAGGTATCCCAAACTGGGCCCACGGGACCTGATCCATCTGGGCGTGATGGTCAGACAGGAAGTCGCGGAGATCATTACTGCGGATCTGGCCTTCGACGGTATCGCAGAGGTCCGACGAATAGACCTCGCGACCTGGGTGCCCGTGTGAGCCCTCGCGCCCCGGCCCGGGGTAATTCGTTATTCGCCTTGCCCTTGAGGGAGAGGCCTTTCCCGACGGCGTCGGGATGAGGGTGAGGGGCACGAAGCCTCGCTAAAGGAAGAGGATGAGCGAACCTATCCGGCATATCCTGCGTACAGCTTGCTCTTCGTGAGGTCCACGACCTCGTTGGGCAACTCGCTTGCCTTCGCCGCCTTCTCGCCATCCGGCGTCACCAGCAGCTTCCCGCCAGTCCCGGTCGCCCGTCCGTTCTCCATGATGACCTTGCCGGCCACGATCCCCATCGTCGCCTTGCCCGCCTCGGGGTCGACGATCGTGATATCCGCGTCCGCCCCGGACGAAAAATGCCCCTTGTTCAATAGCCCGACCATCCTCGACGGATTCCACGACAGCTTCATCGCCATCTCGAGCGGCGTGAGTGCGCCAAACTTCACCAGCGCCATCGTCGACTCGATCGCGATATTCCGCGGAAAAGACCCGCCGTCCGTGGACACGGCATCAACGACGAAGTCACCGTCGCGGTCTTTCGCGGTCGTCAGCAGGAACGCGGTCGAGGGCAGGTTTACGGGGAAGCTCAACGAGACGTCGGTATTCAGTTCTTCGAAAAGGGCCAGCGCCTCGGGCCCTTTTACGAACGTGACCTTGCCGCCCTTTTCGGTGATCGCGGACGCATAGCCGTCCCGGATCGCCTGACGGATGCCTTCGGCGGTCGTCGGATAACCACGCAGCTTCAGGCAGTTTCTGGCGACGTCCGCAGAAACGTTGCCGTCCTTGTCGCACCGCCCGCTTGTCCCGTTCGGCACCGCCTGGTGCACCTCTGACACGTACTGTCCCTTGCCGCGGTTCAGGATGTCGATCGCCTCGCGGCACTCGTCGACCGAGTCTTTGATCGAACCCCGGCAGTATGCGTTCACGTGCGCGATGTGCAGCCGGCCTTCTCCGACCAGCTTCGGAACCTCCCGAAGGCCGTCGAGCCGGCTGCCAGTCTCCTTCGTGCCAAGGTGGAATCCGATGTACGCACGCCGGCGGTTGCATTCCGCGATCACGCTGGCTGAAACCTCGGGCGTGAACGGGTAATACCCGCCGAGGAGCTTGATTCCGAGCGCGCCTCGCGAGACCGCGTCTCCAACTATCTTGCGGACTTCAGAAGGCGGCGGGTCGTCGTGAGGGATCGTGCGGCCGGGGACCATGATGAAGAGTCCACCGACGTTCAGACCTGCGCCCTGGCGCTTGATGCCGTCGATCAGCTTTTCGGGCGTCCCTCCGAAGTCGATCGCGGTCGTTGTGCCCGCCTCGACCAGCATCCGATGCCCGACCGCTGGGTCCCAGGTCCGCGGTTCGCCCGCGACATGTACATGTGTATCGATCAGCCCAGGCATGACCCATTTGCCTGTGGCATCGATGACCTTGGTTGCCTGCGCACGTCCGATGCCCGCGGGTTCAACGCGCTCGACCTTCGCGCCAGAGACAGCAACGTCTGCGGCTTCTTGCCTCTTGTTCGCGGGGTCGAGCACCGTTCCGCCGGCTATCAACAGGTCGTAATTCTGGGGCATCCCTTTCAATCTCCTGATCCCGGTCGCTCGCGGCCAACGCGACCCTCTCCCTCCGGGAAACCCAGGAAGTTGATTTGTAACGATTGCCGTTATAATACATGCCGTGATACGATCGTTCCAAGAT
>JACQUF010000233.1 GCA_016210435.1 Chloroflexota bacterium | reverse complement strand
GTATCTGCTTATCGTGGGCAGCCAGCGCAAGGTCGCCGGTGAAGCAGTCCAGTACCTGGAGCAGACGGGCCGCGTTACCTCGATCACCGTCAGGGCCGAAGACCTGATCGGCGCCTGGATTGCAAGCACCAGCTGGGTGAGGACGCTGTCCGAAGTATCGAGCCGCCTCGCTGATGGGGGATCGGTCGCGCTAAGGCTCGATGCGTCGAGACTGACCGCCGGGGCGGTGGCCTCCGCGGAGATGCGGAGCACGAGGGACGCGGTGGTAGCGCGGCTGGGCGATCTCGTTTCGCGGGTCGTGTCCACGAACCGTCCTCAGGCCGTCGTGATCGTGGGTGGCGACACCGCGTTCGCGTTGCTCACCACCATGGGCGCCGCTGGCATCGTTTTGCGCGCCGAGCCGCTGCCGGGCATGCCCGTCGGAACCATCGACGGCGGCGCGCTGGACGGCGTGCCGATCGCAACGAAGGCCGGCGCGTTCGGGGACTCGCTGACGCTTGCAAGGATTACGAACTATTTCGCTTCCGGAAGGGCTGAGGAATGGATCGACTGCCTATCCTCGCTGTAACGATGGGCGATCCCGCGGGCATCGGGGCAGAAGTGATCGCGAAGGCGCTTCCTTCGGAGATTTCGCGGGAACGTTCGCTGCCCGTCGTCATTGGCGATTTGCGTGTCATGTCGGAAGCCGTTCGCCGTTGGGCGGCGGGATGGCGGGCTGAAGCTGTCGAATCCGTCGTCGGCCTCCAGTCAGGACCGGGCGACAGGATCCCTGTACTCGACCTTGGGAATTGCGATCCGCAGAAATTCGAACCGGGCAACGTCGCAGCGTACACAGGCCAGGCCGCCTATGAGTACGTCGTCCGCGCCGCCAGCCTCGCGCTGGCGAAGGAAGCCGATGCCATGGTCACCGCGCCCCTCAACAAGGAGGCGATGCATCTGGCGGGCCACAAGTTCGATGGCCATACCGGGCTGCTGGCTGAGCTGTGCGGCGTCAAGACCCAGTTCATGGTCCTGGGGTCGCCCAGGCTCAAGGTCATTCACCTGAGCACACATGTCGACCTCGCCAGCGCGGTATTCCGGGTCAAGAAGGAGCGCGTTCTCGAATGCATTCGGGCAGGCCACCGCCACGTACGGCAGCTGGGTATTCCTTCGCCGCGGATTGGCGTCTGCGGGCTGAACCCCCACGCGGGCGAGAACCGCCTGTTTGGGAACCAGGACGAAGACGAGGTCCGGCCCGCTGTCGAGGCCGCGATCGGGGAAGGGATCGATGCCCGCGGCCCGCTTCCCCCGGACACCGCATTCCGCCATGCTTACGAAGGCAAATGGGACATCGTTGTTGCGCTGTACCACGATCAGGGCCATATCCCCATGAAGCTGATCGCTTTCGAGGATGGCGTGAACGTCACGGTCGGGCTGCCGATCGTAAGGACCTCAGTTGATCACGGGACCGCGTTCGACATCGCCTGGAAGGGCGTTGCAAATCCGGCGAACATGACGGCCGCGATCGACTACGCGTACCGGCTCGTAACCGGAGCGGCGGAGGTGGGCTAGTTCGCTCTCCCGGACCGGTCCCCGGCGCCGTCACCGGGGGCAACGGCTGGGCCGGCGGCCGCCGAAGAACCGTTATCCCGTTTCTTGCGCTGGACCACTTGCGTCATGATCGTCGTGCTGGGCACGAGTACGGTGCGTTCGTCGGTATCCAGCACCGTGTACATGGTTGCCACTTCGACGACTCGGCCGGTCACGCCCATGACCGTGATCTCGTCGCCGATCCGAAATGGGCGGGAGATCGCGATCACCATTCCGGCGATTGCATTGCCGACGGTGGCCTGGGCAGACAACCCGATGATCAGACCCGTCACGCTCCCCACACCGACCGCGAGCGCGGGGCTGGCGCTGAGCAGGGAAACGATCGAAACTACGAGAATCGTGTATCCCGCGGCTCTGAGGGACACCCGGAGCGCGAAAGCCACGTGCTGCGCGTCGCGGGCGGTCAGGTATTTCGATACGGATTTCGCGAGGAGCTCGACAACGAGAATTCCGAATAGGCCGGACTCTGCGGCGATCAACTTTGCCTTGTGGGGCGCCAGGAACCCCAGATAGGTGTTGGGCCCAAGCTGCGTCGACAACCCGATCAGGATCCCGCCGAAGATCAAGACAGCCGCAGCTGCGCGCAGGAACGAGGACCCGCCGCGGACCAGCTCCGATACGGCTTCGGCAGGCAGGTTGCTGACGACGCCCTTGCCCATGCCCGCCACGCCGCTGGCGACCGAATCGAGGCGGCGGCCGACCTCCTCGGCACGGTGGCTCAGATGCTTGCCGACTTCACCCTGCAGAGCTTCTATGCGGTGGGTGACCCGGGGAACACGACTCCGAAACATAATCTCCGTCCGCGCACTGTGATCAACGCGTGTGCAATGATAAGCGCCCCTGGGAGGGGATGATGATCATCAGGCTGGCCGGTCTATTGGTCGCCGCAGCTTTCATGATGGCTATCGGCTGCGGCAACAGACAGACCGCCCCGCCTGAGCCGGCGCCGACTTCGCAGCCCGGAACTGCGACCGCCGTTGCGACGCCCGCGCCTGCCGCGCCTGCCGTCGCGAAAGACAAGACTCCCGTCAGTCCCGTCAACCGGATCGTATTCGCAGGCGTCGACGGCGGTATCTACACCGTGGCCCCTGATGGTACCGACCTGAGGGTTGTGGCCAACGCGTCCGCCGAGCTGGACTCGCAGCGGTCCGTGTTTACATGGCCCGGGTGGTCGCCCGACGCTTCATCGATCATCTATTCCGCCGTCGTTGCGGGACCTGACGCGACTGCTGAAGTGTCGCTCCGGCGCGCGCCGGTCTCCGGACCGGCCGGGCATGTAACCGTATACCGGGATGAGCCGGGCACCCGTGGCATAGGGTCTGGCGTGCCCCATTACTACTACTGGTCGCCCGACGGAAGTTCCATTGCCGTCATCGCGGGCTCGCGTGATGGCCTGCTTACCTACCTCGTGGAGGCGGGCAGCGGCCAGCGTCTGTCCCTGCTCACGAGGGGCGCGCCGATGTACTTTGCCTGGTCCGCCAATTCGAAACATCTGCTTGTGCACCATGACGCGGACCTGGTGCTCTACGACATCGATACGAGCACCTCGGCGGCAGGATCGGAACGCCGAATCGGGGTTGGGTCTTCCGATTACTTCGCACCCGATTTCGCGCCTACCAGCGATGCGTTTGCCTACCTGGAGACGATCTCGCGCGTCGCAAGAATCGTCGTCAGCAGCAGTACCGATTCGTTCTCGCCGCTCGTGGTCCACGAAGCAGTCGGGCGTGTCGCATTCAAATGGGCGCCGGACGGAAGCAAGCTCGCCGTCCTCGATGGCGAGGACGAGTACGGGATCTTTCACAGGCTGGTCGTGGTCACACCCGATGGCAAGCTTTCTACCGAGTTGATCTCGGTGCCCGCGATCAGCTTCTGGTGGTCGCCCGACAGCACGCGGCTCGCCCTAGCCGAAGTAGTCGAAAGCGATGCCAGCGCGCTGCGGTGGTCGGTCGTGGATGTGGAGGCGGGTGCGAGGCGGGAACTCGCTGACGTCGCACCGTCGGATTTCTTCTGGTTCATGCAGTTCTTCTTCGATCAGTACGCGCACTCGCACCAGCTCTGGTCGCCGGACGGCACCAAGCTGGTCGTATTTGGGGCCGACGTGCGAGGCGCGGCGCGGGGAGTTTCCTTCAACGCGGGCAGGAACCGGCAGGGCGTCAGCCCGCGCGTCTGGGTGCTCGACGCCGAAGGGGATTCCGAGCCCGTGACGGTCGGCGAAGGCTACATCGGGGCCTGGTCGCCCCGATAGCGCGTGGTCAGGGCTCAGCGCGAGCGCGGCGGCTGGCCGTGCGTTTTGCGCTTGCCCGACCCCGTGCGCTCGCGGTCTTGGTACCGAGTGACCGCCACGCCTTGACGACGCGATCGAAAACCGGCGGCGGAAGCGGGAACACCCAACCGCGGTTTCGGATTATCGCTTGCGCTAGCGCCGGCGGTATCGCGACGATGATTTCGGGCTCGAGCGAGAACCTGCCTGTAAATCCGCCGATTGCACTTCTCGAGTGCACGCCCGTATAGCCGCCTGCATCGAGGCCATTCTTCGCAAAATCGCCGATCCCACCGCCGAAGACCGACTGCCAGCGCGCCGAGAAGCCGTTGACGACTGAAGGACCCGACCGGAATTCGACGTCGGTCGAAACGACCATCCCGAGGGCCTTCACGGTGTACAGGACATCGTTCAGGTCGCCGCCTTCACCGCCGCAGATTAGCGTCCAGTGCAGCGTTCGGATGTGGTGGTCGGCAGCTTCCCTGGCCCCTTCCTGGCCATGCTTCACGCGATCCGGATCGTCGTTCATTGGCAATTGCCCGGTACCGGTTCCGGACAGGTAGACGAGACCGCTTTCGGAGATCGTGCAGCTTGCGATGTTTCGGCCCTGCAACGACGTCACGCTCTTTTCGAACGTTCCGAGATCCAGGCCGATCTTCTTTATCCGGTCGTAGACGTCGTAGTTACGACGAAGCTCGGGCGGAACGATCGACTGTTCGTAGAACTTCCCCAAGGGAGCCTCCGAGATGTTGGTGGCGGTTCGTGCGGTGTAAGAGCGTACCCCATCTGGCCGCCCTCATACGGTCACAGACCGTGCCTGGCGAGAAGTCCTCTCAGGTAAACGACAGCCTTCGGAACCGCGACTTCATCCGCCATCACAAGGCCAGCCGGCTTCTGGTCACGTCTGTTCCAGCCGCGCACCGCGCATGCGGCAAGCCCGGTTGAAGTCGAGGTCACCCTGGCGACGCCAAAGAGTGGACGGCCCGCGGCCCTGAACGGGTCGATCCCGTTCGCTGAAATCGTGAACAGGGATGGCAATCGGCAGGTAATCGGCCTCGACGGTCAGATCGATCAATCGACCGGACTTCTGACGGCAAAGGTCCCCTTGCTCCGGCCCGAGGGAGTACGGGAATTCACGGTCAGCAACGCCAACTGGAAACCCGCGCTCGAATCCGCGCGCCTGCCGACTCCTGGCGGAAAGACGTGGAGCACCGACAAATGGGTCGATGGCACCGCCCAGCTCAAGCAATCGTCCAGGACGCTTGTTCTCGTGCACGGGATGCTGAGCTCCGTCGAAAACGCGTTCCCCAACCGAGCGTGTGTCGATGGCATCGTGAGGCGCGGTGGCTACGATCAGGTCGTCGGGTTCAACTACGACTGGACGCAGGGACTGGAGGAAAGCGGGCAGCAGCTGGCGCAATTCCCAAGTTTACGATCGAAAGCACGTATAGCCCGGGATACGGTACGGGTATTTCCGACAATCTCGGGGCTTCGATATCCGGTGCGAATGCCTACGTCGCTTTCGTGCATGTAGATTGCCCTGCGCCCTGAAATAGGTCCCGGGCACGCCCTGTAACATAGGCGCGTCTCCACCAACTCCCGAAGGAGCAGGTACATGGCGACCGCGACTAATCGCACTTCGCTCGCGCCCGCGGTAGCGGAACGAATGGCCGACGCCGCTCAGCGCCTCCTCGATTCTCTGAGTCCCAATCAGCGGCAAGCCGCGATGTTCCCGTTCGCAGGTGAAGAGCGCTACGTCTGGAACTACACGCCGGTCTCGCGAAATGGACTGATGCTTCGAGCAATGACTCCCGCTCAGCGCACCGCCGCGTTCGCGCTTATGGAGACCGGGTACAGCAAGACCGGTTACAAGACTGCCCGCGATATCGTTGCTCTTGAAAACGTCCTCGGCGAATGGGAGGCTATGACCAATGAGCCAAGCCGCTGGCCGCGGGACGCCGAACAGTACTGGTTCAGTGTGTTCGGCACGCCTGGCGGCAAGGCGCCCTGGGGCTGGAGGGCCGGCGGCCACCATATCGGCCTCCACCTGACGATCGTCGATGGGGAGCTGATCTCCCAGATGCCGTTGTTCTTCGGGGCAAACCCCGCTGAGATCCGTCATGGCCCTCAGAAGGGAACGCGGACCCTGCCATTGGAAGAGGACGGTGCACGGGCGTTGCTTCGAGCGCTCGATGCGGGACAGCGCGGGGTGGCTATCGTCGACCCGGTTGCGCCGGCCGACATTCAGACCCACAACTACCGCACCGCAGAACGCAGCCAGCCGCTCAATGGCCTCGCATATGAGCGCATGAATGCAGACCAGCGGGAGCTGTTCGTCAAGCTGGTCCGCCATTATGTCGAGCGCGCCCAGGAAGACCTCGCACGAAATCAGTGGCGCAAGTTCGAATCAGACGGCTTCGCGGCGGCGACCTTTGCCTGGGCGGGGCCCGACGAGAAGGGCAAGGGTCACTACTACTCGATCGTCGGCCCGCGGTTCATGATCGAGTACGACAACACCCAGAACGGCGCGAACCACATTCACAGCGTCCTGCGCGAGTTCGACGG
>JACQUF010000225.1 GCA_016210435.1 Chloroflexota bacterium | reverse complement strand
CCGAGATCGTCTCCTGGAACACCACTCAGCGCTGCAACCTCCGGTGCAGCCACTGCTATCTGGCCGCCGGAGAGAGCGCGGCGGCGGAGCTCTCTTTTGAAGAGGGTTGCCGCCTGATAGACGAACTTGCCGCCGCGGGGACGCAGATGCTGATCCTTACAGGCGGTGAGCCGCTGATGCGCCGCGACATCGCCAAGCTGGCGGCTCACGCCTCCGGCAGGGGGTTGCTGGCCGTTGTGGGGACCAACGGTATGCTCCTGAGCCCCCGATTGATTCGGGAGCTGAAGGAGGCTGGAGTCGGGGGAGCCGGCATCAGCCTGGACTCTTTGGATCCCGCGAAGCACGACGCCTTTCGAGGCGTTCAGGGCGCCTGGGAGGGAACTGTGCGAGGGATACGGCTGTGCGCAGCAGAGGAGCTTCCAGTACTGCTCCAGATGACGGTGCTTCCGTGGAACTACGGCGAGGTAGAGGAGTTAATGGAGTTCGCCCACCACGAGGGCGCCACCGCCTTCAACCTGTATTTCCTGGTGTGTACAGGTCGGGCGGAGCGCCTCAGCGATATCACTCCTCAGCAGCACGAGCAGGTTCTTGGCTCGCTCCTGAAGGCCCAGTGGCGATATCCCCAGATGATGGTGCGTGCCCGCTGCGCGCCACAGATCAGCCGGGTGGCTTCTCTGGGAGGGTCAGCCTTGATCGGGAATGCCGGCTGTTTGGCAGCACGCCAGTACTGCCGGATCGCGCCGGAAGGAGACGTGACACCATGTCCATACCTCCCACTGGTGGCGGGTAATGTTCGCCAGCAGCATTTTGTTGACATCTGGCGATATGCACCTCCTTTCCGAAAACTGCGAGGGGGACCGCTGACGGGGCGGTGCGGTACCTGCCATTTTCGGCCGGTGTGCGGTGGGTGCCGCGCCAGGGCATTTGCCGTGACCGGCGACATCCTCGCGGAGGACCCGTGGTGCGTGTATGAGCCTGCAAACCACGGCCCAACAAGAGACGCGGGTGCACTGCGTTGGACCCCGGAGGCTGAGCAGCGTCTCCAGCGCATCCCGCCGTTCATTCGCCAGCGAGTGAAGGTGGCGGTGGAAAGGTACGCTGCCGCCAACCAAGAGCAGGAGGTCAGCCCGGCCGTCATGACGGCGACGCTTGGAAGCCTTGGAAGGGCGGCACCCTTCCGGAGGCCACCATCGGCAAAAGCCGCCGAGTCGGCGTCTCCAACAGAAGGTAAGCCGTCCAGATCGTGATGAGACGCTATCAGCCTCAGGAGGACATTTTTCCGGCCCCCCAGCCCGGAGGGAGTGTCCCGTCACGGCCTTGAACTCCGCGAGGGAAACCACACGTTCCAACGAACAGGTCCGCGCGGGCATAGGTGATCCTAGCTTGTCGGCGCGGGCGGGACGTGATGGGCCCGCCTCTGGCGGGCGACTGCCAGCCTTGCACGCGCGGCCACGCGGTCCGGGTCCTCAAGGAACCACGTCATCGGCACGGCAAGGGCGACGAGCACGGACAGTATCAGAAACGCCAGCCGGTAGCTTTCAGTGACGTCGAACATCGCGCCTACGAAAATCGGGCCGATCGCACCGAAGATAGCGCTCACCGAACTCATGACCCCCATGACGGAGCCATAGCTTCGCCTGCCGAAGTAGTCGGCGATCATCGTCAGACGCAGCGGAATCGAGGCCCCGAACCCCAGGCCGAACCCGATGGCAAACACGGGGAGCGGCACGGCCACACCCAGCGAGATCCCGAAAACCCTGGCATTGACCACCGTCAGCGCTAGCGAACCTATCGTCATGAGCGCGAATGCTGCCGCCATGACGTGCCGCTTGTCGAAGCGGTCGCCCAGCAGCCCCATCCCGAGCCGCCCGGCTAGGTCGCCGAACGCGATGCTGCCCGCCGCGAGCGCGGCGATCGCCGGGTTTACCCCGTAGCTCTTCAATGCCGGCAGGTGGAGGAGGTTCGTCGAGCTCAGGAGCTGTCCCAGGCTGGCTGCGACTGCGAACTGCCAGAAAAACCGCATCCTGAGCACCCGCCGCGTCGGGATGTTCGGCTCTCGCCTTTGCCAGCCGCGGCCCCGTGCGCCCTGCGGGCGGAGTACTTGTGCGGTCCCGTCCGGCTTCATCCCGTAGTCCTCAGGACGCCGCCGCATCGTAAGTACCGCCGGGAAGCCGATGATCCAGAACCCGATGCCTACTGCGAACAGTACGTGCCGCCACCCGAAGTTATCGATGGCGCCGACCAGGATCGGCAGAGTGAAGCCACCGATCGCAGAACAGGACATCAGGATGGCGAGCGCTCGGCCGCGTTTGCGGATGAACCAGTTGCCAACCGTGGCGACCAGCACGATGAATGTCCCGAATGACATCCCGATCGTGAGCAGGGCCATCGCGGCGTAGAACTGCCAGAGTAAGTTGACCAGGCTCATCACCACGAAACCCAGCCCGGTTACTGCGACTCCGAACGCCATGAGGGTGCGGGGGCCGAACTTGTCGAGCAAGGTCCCGACGAAAGGTGAGATCAGGCCGCTTTCCGTACGCTGAAGTGACAGCGCGCCCGCGGTGGCGCCCCGGCTCCATCCGAACTCCAAGACAATCGGATCAAAGAAGGCCTGGAAACCTCGCCAGAAAACTGCCGAGGTATAGCCCTGGACGACCCCGCCTGAAATGACGATCCACCAGCCGTAGAAGAGGCCGTTACGCCTGGCCGGGGCAGCAGTTTCAACTGCCACTGGTCATCGATCTCTCGATTCCAGGGCAGCTAGGATTCAACCTGTCAGATCGACTGGTCGTGAAGCACGGCTGCGAGCGCAGCATCCAACATTCCGCGTCTGCCCGTACTATCGGACAGAAACATGAGAGTTTCAGATTCAAAAATGGCGATACCGGTCAATCATACGTTCGGCGTCAAACTCGGCCTGGTTTGCTCGCGCTCCTTCAGAGGCTTCCTGGCGATGGCGCTGATTGGGCTGTCGACCTCGTGCGTACGCGGCAGTGCGCAGGCAACAATCGAACCGTCATCAACCTCAGTCGCATCGCCGACTGTTTTCCCGACCGCCACCCCTCGGCCGGTGGAGACGCGGGCCCAGGAGCTGATGTGGTCGCTCTTCAATCTCAATACGGGAGATTTCTTCGACGCGCTCAATCCGGTCGCGGTCGCCGCGGCCGGCGATCTTGGCCACGATGGCCTGATCGCACCGATCATCGAGGTATCGCGCTTCGCATTTACGGACGACGCGGTCTCGGCGGTTGGGACCGCGCTCAACAAGCTCACTGGCGAAACGTACAAGGGGGACGATTTCAACGGCTGGTACGCGTGGCTCGGACGCCACCGGGACCTGCCGGTCCTCCCCGGATACGACGAATGGAAAGGGGATGTCTACGCCCGTCTCGATCCCCGGTTCAAGAAGTTCTTCTATCCAGGTGTTTCCGCACGAGTGCCGCTCTGGGGCGCTGTCTGGGGCGGCGTGCGGGTGGATGGGATACCGCCGCTTAACGACCCAGGGTTCATCCCCGCGGCAGACGCAAGCTATCTGCGCGATGACGATGTTGTGCTTGGTGTGGCAATCAACGGGGATATCCGCTCGTATCCGCACCGAATCCTGGCATGGCATGAGCTTTCCAACGACGTCGTCGGAGGGCGGCCGGTCACGCTCGTGTATTGAACGTTGTGCAGATCGGCCGTCCTGTACGACGGCGAGCTCGATGGGAAGACCCGGCGATTTGGCACGTCTGGTTTCCTCTACCAGAGCAACAAGCTCATGTATGACCTGGACTCCAATTCCCTCTGGCATGCCCTCACGGGCGAGCCTGTAATCGGAAAGCTGGCCTACAGCGGCCTCCATCTGAATCTGCTGCCAGTCACAACAACGACATGGGCAGAATGGCGGGAAGCCCATCCCGACACGAAGGTCCTCTCGCTGGAAACGGGCTTCCGGCGGGCATACGAACACCACAGCGATCCCCAGTCGGCCTATTACGAATACTTCAATGACCCGGCGGTCATGTTTCCAGTCTTTGAGCACGATGCCCGCCTGCGTGACAAGGACCAGGTACTTGCGGTCAGATTCGATGGCGAGGCGCGTGCATACCTTCTCGACGCGCTTGCGAAGAGCCCGGTACTGAACGATGTGGTTGCCGGCCGTGAAATCGTCATCGTCACTGAACGGCTGTCAAGGGCCGCGCGTCCGTATGAAAGGTCGGGCCACAGGTTCACAGCCGGCGCGTCGAGCAGGGAAGCCTTGGACGAGCAGGGCCGGGTCTGGCGTGTGGAGGAAGACGCGATCGTCGAGCCCGTGAGCGGCGAGCGGCTTGCTCGGCTTCCGAGCCATACCGCCTACTGGTTCGGCTGGCGCGCCTTCTATCCCGAAACGAGCCTGTTTACGGGTAACTAGCCATCCCGGCCGGTCCCGACTTGATCAGCAGATTGCCGACCTGTCGGCACAGGACGGAAATGCGGGAGGCCCGGCCGAGCGTCTAACATGGCATCAGTTATCCGGGTATCGCGAGAGGCAGAAAGGAGCCATGATGAAGGCTTCGTTGCGCCTCGGGCGGAGCGCGGGCATCGAGATCGGGATCCACTACACGTGGCTCTTCGCCTTCGCACTCATCGCATGGTCACTTGCGGAAGGGTTCTTTCCCGACAGGTACGAAGGTTGGGCGAGGTCCACGTACTGGACTACCGGGATCGCCGCGGCCATCTTCCTGTTTGTATCCGTTCTGATCCACGAGCTGGCGCATTCTCTAGTCGCGCGCGGCCTCGGATACCCGGTCGAGAGCATCACGCTATTCATTTTCGGCGGCGTCAGCCAGATACGCGGTGATGCAGAAAAGCCGCGCCACGAGTTTTACATCGCCGCGGTTGGACCCCTTTCCAGCCTGCTTCTGGCTCTCGTCTTCTGGGTCATTCTGACGCAGGCGGGGTTGGAACGGGCGCCGCTGCGCGCGATGGTCGGCTATCTGGCGTTCATCAACGCGGCGCTCGGCATCTTCAACCTGATCCCTGGCTTCCCGCTCGACGGCGGCCGGGTCCTCCGTTCGGCGGTGTGGCGCGCGACCGGCAGCCTGGTGAGGGCCACGAACATCGCGGCGACAGTTGGCCAGGCGTTCGGTTGGGCCCTCATCGCGATTGGCGTATTCCAGGTGCTCGCCACCGGCAGCATCATCGGCGGCCTCTGGACCGCCTTCATCGGCTGGTTCCTCAATGGGGCGGCCGAGGCAAGCAGGCGCGAGACCGCGGTGCAGGTCATGTTCTCCGGAGTCAAGGTCCGATCGGTGATGGACCAGTCGCCGCCTTTCGTATCCCCGAACGCGCCGGTTGACGGGATCGTGCGGGACCAGTTCCTGGCCGGCGGCCGCAGAGCGGTGCTGATAGGCGAAGGCGACCGCCTGCTCGGCATCGCAACGATCACCGACGTGAGGAAGCTGCCCCAGGAGAAGTGGTCTGAGACACCGGTCGCTGCGGTCATGACACGGTCGCCTCTCAAGACGATCGGGCCGGATGAGGACATTACGGCGGCGCTCCGGATGATCGCTGAGAATGACCTGAATCAGGTCCCGGTCATCGACGGTGAACACACCGTCGGGATGCTCAGCAGGGCCGAGATCGTCAGGCAGATGCAGTTGCGCCAGACGCTCGGCCTTCGGCCGCCCGCGGAAAAGGCAGGGTAGCGAACCGTCGACCTTTCCCCGTGGCCAGGCAACGCCACCCTCACCCTCGTCCGCCAGGGGCGGACAGGCCTCCTTCGACAGGCTCAGGACGGCGTCTCCCGGCGGGGAGAGGCGCGAGATTTTATCCGGTCGGGATTACTGCCCGGCGATGCGTTCCTTCGCCAATCTTCCTATCGCCGCAAAAGGCCACGACGCTGAACGCGATCTTGTTACCGTCGACCGCGGTGACCTCCGCCCGGCCGGTCACGGCAGACCCTATGGGCGCGGGCGCAAAATGCTTGACGTCGACGTGAAATCCGACTGTCGCGTATCCGGCTGGCAGCTTCGCGTCCACCGCCTCGATCGCGGCCATCTCGAGGAGCATGATCATCGAAGGTGTCGAAAGGACGTCCGCGCCCGGTTTCCCGGTTCGGTTGACGGTGTGCTCCTTCCTGACGGTCCAGGAAAGTTCGCCCTTCTGGCCGGGCGTGATGGACACAGGTGGCTGTTGAGTCAACGCGCTAAATGCCCATGATGCTGTAGCCGGCGTCGACCGGGAT
>JACQUF010000223.1 GCA_016210435.1 Chloroflexota bacterium | reverse complement strand
TCCTTGAACCGCGCGCCCGGCGCCAGGTAGAGGTGGTCGTAGATGAAACGGTGCTTCTTCTGGATGATGAGCGTGTGCGGAACGTCGTCGGTAAGCGGAAGCTTCTTTATGAGTTCAGGGTCGTCCCTGGCGATCGCCGCGGCAGCCTGAACGACAAGCCCGCCAGACGCCCCGCTGGTGACGGTTGCCGCCTCTGCACCGGTCAGCTTCGCGATCTCCTTGCCTGCCGCGATCAGAAGCTCGTCCATGTTCACGAACAGCTTCGACGCCTCTTCCATGGCCGCCAGCGTCTCGGGACGCGGCCGGCTGCCCGAATGTTTCGTGTTAGGCCCACCGGCCTGAATGATCGGTGTTAAGCCGAGATCTTCGAAGATGTTTTTCATAGCGGCGTAGACTAGCACGCCGACCACGGGAAGATCGCCCTTAGATTTAATGATTGCAGTATTCACTGCTAGACTGGTGTGCAGCCGCAAACGAGAAGCACGAATTTGGAAGAGGACTATGAAAGACAAGACCCGGTTCACTCTCGATATGGATCCCGTGTTTCAGCGCAGGCTTAAGGTGACCGCAGCTGTGAAGGGAATCACGATGCGGGAGTACTGCCTTGCAGCCATTCAGAGAGAACTCGCCAGAGACGACGAACAGGGAATGACGACCCTGCCGTTCGGCCACGATGCACTGGACCGGCTTGCGGCGCTTCAATCCGAGGTCTTCCAGGGCCGTACCCTACGCGGGGACTCGGCTGAGCTGATTCGACAGAGCCGGGCAAGAAGGGCCTCGTGAACGACCTGGTCGTCGTGGACGCGAGCCTAGCGGTCAAATGGCTCGTCAACGAAGTTCACTCGGACAAGGCTTACGCCCTCGCGCGCTCCTGGGCAGATGATGGCACCCAGCCCGTCTCGCCGTACTTGATGGCGGTAGAGGTAGCAAATGCGCTCTACCGTCGTGTGCTGCGCAAAGAGCTGACCGTGGAAGCAGCAGCGCATCTTCTGCGGACATTGCTGGCTTCGGGGCTGGAGTTGCGAGAGACGCCTGGGTTGCACGGAAGGGCCCTCGAATTGGCCGACCATCTTCGGCAGGACGCCGTCTACGACGCCCACTACGTTGCATTAGCGGAAACGCTCGGCTGCGAATGCTGGACGGCCGACCGGAGATTCCACCGGGCCGCCAGTCCGACTTTCCATTACGTCAGGTGGGTAGCGGAGCCGCCGAGTGCCCGATAGCGAGCAGCGCGCTCGGCCTTAACACTGGCTGAGGAGGAGAAGGTCTCGGTGCGTATATCGACCAAGGAAATACTGAGCCGGCTGGGCGAAGGCGAATCGATCGCCGCGGTGTGCAAGGCCGCCGGGATCTCACGGCGCGAATTCAACGCGTGGTGGCGCGCTGAGTGCGGGCGGCGGGTGCCGAAGGCGGGCGTGCGGACACGTGGGCGGGTATCAGAAAGCGTGGAAATTGCCAGAGATCGGCTTGGCGTTCCACACATTACTGCGAGTACAGACGAGGACCTTTTCTTCGGTTTCGGCCTCGCCATGGCGCAGGACCGTCTCTGGCAACTCGACTGGCTTCGCCGGCGCGCCCACGGGACACTGGCTGAAGTCGTAGGCCAGAGCGCGTACGAGTCTGACCTGCTGGCGCGCACTGTCGGGCTCAACCGGATCGCCAGGGACCACCTGCACAGGCTCCCGCGTGCCACAGCCCCTCTCCTCGAGGCGTTTTCGAACGGCATCAACTCGGTAATCGACGCATCTTCAAAGCGCCTGCCGATCGAGTTCGACCTCCTTGGCTGTGCGCCCGAACCCTGGCGACCTGTCGACACCATGGCCGTATGGGTAGAGTTCCAGTGGTACCTGACAGGCCGCTTCCCGGTGATCGCCATTCCCGAACTCGCAAGGCGGGCGCTCGGCGAGGGCCCGCTTTATGAGGCGTTCCTGATCGCGGAAGCAGACGACGAAAGCATCGTCCCCGCGGGCGCGTACCCGAAGGCGAAGCGCGGCGTCGAAAACGTCGGCGCGTCCGTTGGCGATCCCGACGACGGCCGCGGCAGTAACAACTGGGCGGTCGCCGGCCACAAAAGCACGACTGGCAAGCCGCTCGTAGCGAGCGACCCGCATATCGCCTTCGGCGCTCTTTCGTGCTGGTACGAGGCGCACCTCTGCGGCGGCTCGTTCAATGTTGCCGGCGCGTCGTACATCGGCGTGCCTGCGTTCATCATCGGCCGCACCGAAGGCGTCGCCTGGGGCGTGACCAACAACATCTGCTCGCAGCGCGACCTGTACCAAGAACGCAGCCGCGTCGGCCTGGCCAGCACGCAGAGTGATGACGGCCGCTCGAAGAAGGGGCTTCGACAGGCTCAGCCCGCGGAAGAGTTCTTTTTTGATGGCAAATGGGAACCGGCGCGCGAGGTCGTCGAGACCATCAAGGTCAAGGACGGAAAGGCCGTCCGGAAGACGATCCGCTTTTCGCGCAACGGCCCGATCGTCGATGAGATCTTGCCCGCGGCTGCCAGGGGGACCGGCCGGGTCTCGCTCAAATGGATGGGCGCAACCGAATGCGACGAAATCACAGTTTTCTTGAAGCTCAATCGGGCGCAGTCCGCCGACGAGTTGCGCGATGCGGTGAGGGACTGGCGGGTACCCACCTGGAGCCTGGTATTTGGTGATACCGCCGGTCATATCGGCTACCAGTGTGTCGGACGCATTCCTGTGCGGAAAGTGGCCGAGCGCGGCTACCGCCCAGGCTGGGATCCCAGGCACCAGTGGACAGGTAGCGTCCCCTACGAGCAAATGCCCGCGATCAAGGACCCGGAAAGCGGCTGGGTCAGGAGCGCAAATAATCGCACCGCACCGCCCGACTTTCCGTATCCGTTGTCAGGAACCTGGGGGTCCGGCCACCGCGCCCGCCGCATCCGGGAGCTACTGGAGGCGCAGCCGAAATTCTCCCTTGACGACTTCACACGCATGCATCACGACTTCATGAACATGCGGGCGGTGGAGTGGCGCACGCACCTCATTAAGGCACTGCGTCCGAGCCCGGACGCCCGGATCAAGCAGGCTCTCGGGATGCTCGAAGCGTGGGACTGCCGGATGACTCCTGACAGCGCGGCAGCAGCGATATTCGAGGCCTTCTTCCGGCACTGGAGCTCAGTGGTCGCCGAGGAACGGTTCGCCGGGGACGCGGCGCTGGCCGGACTCGCCGGCGGGTCTCAATCCGGTGGCGGGCGAATGACCGAACTTGCGGCCGGCGCGGTTGGCGGGCTCGCTCTCGAACTGCTCGGCAGCGACCGCGCGGGCTGGTTCACCAGGGGACGGCGCGAGCAGGCGATCGAACGGGCGATGCGCAGGGCACTCGGCGACCTGGAACGGCGCATGGGCGCGGACATGAACGAATGGGAATGGGGGAACGTGCACAGGATGGCGCTGCGGCATCCTCTCAGCGGGCGCGGCGATCTCGGGAAGTTACTCGATCGCGGCGGGCAGCAGGTCGGCGGCAACGCGTTCACGGTCGGCAATACCGGCGCGGGGCCTGACTACGAGGCGCCATTCGGGGCTAATTACCGCTTCAAGGCAGACCTGGCCTCCACGACCGGTTCAGCGTGGACCGTCGACCACTCAGGCCAGTCTGGCCACCCGGGAAGCGAGCATTACTGCGACCAGACCCTTGATTGGATAAAGGGCCGGTACCATGAGATCCCGCTGGACCCGAAGGCAGTCCGCGCGAAGGAATCGCTTGTCGTCCTACCGGCCAGTCGTAAATGAGGGAAATAGCCGCTCAGGATGATAGGGGCCCCGAGGGATGACATGACCCCCCACCCTCACACTCCCTCCCTCAATGGGGAGGGAGTCTCAAACCAAACAAATGCCTGAACACATCGCCGCGGTCGAAAAGCTGGTCAAGGTCTACCCCGGCGGCACCCGGGCCGTCGATGGCATCGATTTCACCGTCGATCGCGGGGAGTTCTTCGG
>JACQUF010000230.1 GCA_016210435.1 Chloroflexota bacterium | reverse complement strand
GGCGTCGCGGTCGGCCGCGGTGTGGGGCTCCGCACCGGTGTCGGGGTCGGCTGGGGCGTCGCGGTCGGCAGCGGCGTTGCGGTCGGCAGCGGCGTTGCGGTCGGCAGCGGCGTCGGGATCCGCACCGGCGTAGGGGTCGGTTGAGGCGTCGCGGTCGGCTGAGGTGTCGGCGTGGGTACCGCAGCCAGCGCGGCCTCGATGCGAGCGTCGATCGTCGCCCGCAACTCTTCCGCAGACGGGCCGCATGCAACGAGCACGAGCGCGAGTAGAGAAACGAGAAGTCCTGATCGCATCAGACCGGTCCTGGCTTCAGACTTCCGAGAGCCAGGCCCAGAGCTCTTCGAAGCGTTTGCCCGTAACGGGATCGCGACGCATGAGCGAGTCGACGTCCCGGCCTGCTGCCTTGTCGCCCATCCAGCGCGGGAGTTCTTGGAGGCCCTTCTGTAGCTGCGGCTTCGAAATGTCCATGTCGCGGGGCCTGAATTTGACACGGCACGTGTCCAGCCAGCCGATCAGCGTTTCGGGTGACTGCTCCGTGTGCCACGCGACGATCACCGCGCCGAGCGCACATTCCTCACCGTGGATCCAGAAGCGGTCGTTTGCCAGCTCCAGCGAAAAGCAGAATTGATGATCAGCCCCCGGGGCGGCGGGATGCCGCAGCATCCTCTCGTCCCTGTCCTGGACGGCTTTCATGATGAAACGAACGCTTTCGTCCGTCAGTTCACCATGCCTGCCGAGAGTTTTCGGGAACCGATCGACGATCTCTGCGTGATGGGCGATCACGTCCCTGGTGGCCTCTGGATCGAACGGAGGCCCGTAGCCTCGCTTCGCGTTGTGACGCCACTCGGACAAGCCGGCATAGCCGCACAGCACGTCTCCGAGGCCCGCGGTGTTCAGCCGCTCCGGCGCCTTCAGCACGAGGTCGTAGTCGACGAGCACGTACTCGCAGTTGACGATGCAGGCAACGCCGCTGATGACACGGCCGGTCCACTGCCCGCAGAAGCCATGAATGATGGCGCCCGTCGACACCACCGTCGGTACCTGGATCAGCGGGATTCCCTTCCTGTCCGCGACGAACTTGGCGTGATCGAGCGCCCGGCCCGCCCCTATTCCAACCGCAAGCTCGACGTCGTCCGGCAGAGAGGCCGTTGTCTCTTCCAAATGCTTGCGATCAAGCCACTTGTTGTGGACGAGCCCTGCTGGTTCCCTTGCAAGGAACGGCCGGACGGCTGCCCAGGCGGACGGAGTCGTGGCGGCTACGTATCGTGGCCACCTCGCCGAGTCCGCTTTGACCAGGCCGTGGCCGAACCTGATGTCGTAGTCACGCGCTGGGCGTTGTTCAACTGGCATCTTGCGTCCTGTAGAAAAATGGCACGTCTGTGAGCATACCGCGCGCGTTAGCCAAACGCCTGTTTGACCGTCTCCGACATGCCGCACAGCCGCTCGAGGTTGACTTCGTCCGACTGTATGCCGCTCGTCAGATACGCCATCGCGATGCCGGCATCCGGGTCTCCCCAGGCGATCGACGTCCCGTAGCCGCCATGCCCGAAGGAACGCGGGTTCGTGTTGATTCCCATCGTGTGTTTCTCGAGCCCGCCGATGTGGATGCCGAGTCCCCAGCGTTGCGGGCGGCCGTCATCCCGCGCGGGACCTTCGGCGTGGAGGGACGTGGCTTCGACTACCGTCTCGGGTTTCAGCCACCGCACGCCCTGAATTTCGCCGCGTCCGACCAGCGCGGCGTAGAACCGCGCGAGGTCGCGCGCAGTCGTCATCAGGTTTGCAGCCGGGATGATGGCCTGGTGGATCTTCGAGAGGTTGAATAGCTCTGCAGCGCGGGGCTGCGACGCGTCCTTGGTCTCGGTGAGGTGAGCGGCGCGGTGCTCGAGTTCGGGCGGCAGGCCGAAATAGGTGTCGCGGAGCCCAAGCGGCGCCTTTACTTCCGATTCGAAGAACTCCCGGAACGACCGGCCGGATACACGCTGCACCAGCTCGCCTACAAGCCACCCGAAGGTTACCGAGTGATACTGGATCGCGGTTCCGGGTGGGTACTCGGGGCTAGCTTCGACGAGTGCCTGTACCGCACGGCCGAAGTTGGTCATTCCGGTACCTTCGACCGGCTTCGGCGTAGTCGGCAGCCCCGCCCGGTGCGTGAGCACATCGCGGACCGTGATCCCTTCTTTGCCGCCGCTGCCGAATTCAGGCCAGTAATTGGCGACAGATTTGTCCCACGAGATCCTTCCACGCTCCTTTAGCACCCAGAGACACGCGGCTGCAAGCGGCTTCCCACATGAGAACCCGACGAACAGAGTGTCCGGGCCCGCCGGCGACCCGCTGCCGGGCTCTCGCACCCCGCCGGAAAGATCTATTTCAAGACGGCTGCGGTGAAAGACGGCAAGCGCTGCCGCCAGGTGAAGCCCTTGCTTCAGATGGGTCGAGTACAGGCCGCTTACGGCCGGGTAAGAACCGCTAACGAAGACAGAATGCGAGGACATTTGCCCGATTTCGCCGTTTCCGCAGCTTTGGAATTCCAAAGGCTGTCCGGCGATTATATGGACCGTGAATCAGATGGTTGACAGCGCAACCCTTCATGACGACCAGTTTGGACACAGCGTCTACGCTGTCGTGCTCATGGCGCCCCAGGATCAGGTCCAGATGGTCTCTAAGCTCAGGGAAACCATCAAGTTGACCCGCGCCATGCCGCCCGCTCACCTGACAGTGAGAGGGACTTTCTATCGAATAGTCGACCTGGGCGACGTCGACCGCAGGATCGCCGGCGTTGCCACAACGGCCAGGCCTTTCCGGGTCGAATTCGGCGATCAAACGGAGTCAAACGAGGGGAGAAACCGCTCGGTCGCCGTGAAGATCTCCGAGCCGCTCCGGCGCCTCAACGCGGATCTCGAGCGTGTGATCAACCCGGTCAGCAGGGACGCATACGGCGCTTCCGCGTTCGACCCGCACCTGACGGTGTACATGGACGCCTCGCCAGAACAGATCGCGAAGGGACGAGTCCTGTGCGGGTTCCTGGACCTCGGGCCCGGTTTCCTGGCGACCTCGATGTCGCTCATTGGGAGGGTTGGACCTGCGTACGGGGGCCGGTGGGTTGAGGTCAAGCGCTACCGGTTCGGGGTCTGACCGCCCCGGGCGCGCTGCCTGATCATGCGTCTCCTGGCGGCGAGGGCGTGGCGCGTTGCCCCGGTCTGGGAGGCTCCCAGGCGCCGACCCTCGGCGCAGCGGCGTCTTTACCATCGATCCCTTCGCCCCGACGGGGAGAAGGTGGCCGAAGGCCGGATGAGGGCATCGTTCGCGGTTGCGGCCAGCGCTGCACAAGCGCAGCCCCGATCATGACGAAAAACGCGCCTATCCACAGCATTGGCGTCAACGGCTCGCCCAGGATCACCCACGCCGCAAGGATCGCGAAGATCGGCTGCGTGAGGTTCAGCACGGCTACCTGGGAGGGGAAGAATCGCTGGATCAATAGCAGGTTCGCGATAAAGCCGAATCCTGCGATCACGACGCCCTGGTAGAAGATCGACAACCCCAGCCTTGCGGTCCATACATATGGGCCGGATTCCCAGATCACGCTCGCAACGACAAACGTCAGCGTGCCGATGATCGCCTGCGCAAGGAGCAGCTTCGCCGGATGGATGTTCTGCGACGCCTTCGCGTTGTACACCTGTCGTTCAGCGAGCAGGAACCCCGACGCGAGCATGAACGCGTCGCCGATAAGGCGTTCGGGATCGAACTGGAAGCTTTGCGCCAGCAGCGCAGCTATGCCGCCGTATGCGATGAGGACGCCCGCAAGCTTGCGCTTCGTCAGGTGGTCCCCCGGGATCTGGAAGTGGGCAAGGATGGCGACCCAGATCGGGAACGTTATCGTCAGAACGCCCCCGTTGCCAGCGGTCGTCAGATTGAGTCCGATGTTCATGAACGCGAGCTGGATCGAAAAAATGATCCCCAGGACGAACAGAGGCAACCATTCCTCGCGCTTGACGCGCAGGTCGGCCCTCACGATCAGCGCCCAGATCAGGACAACGATGCCGCCTGCCACAAACCGGTACCAGCCCAGTCGCAGGGGTGGCGCGTCTTCCAGCCCCGCTTTTATGGAGATCGGGTTGCCGGCCCAGAGGATCGAAAGGAAGAGCGCGAACAACGCCGCGGGCGCGGTCAGAGCTCGGTGCGTCGCTTTGCGACTGGTCAGGCCAGCACTCCAGCTTCAGTCGAACCGACCCATCTGACCTGTGCCGCGCTTAATCGAGCCGTCTCAAGTGCTGGGCAACGAAGTCGAAGTTCACGAGTTCGATGTACGCATCCGATAGCGCCTTCGTAATCGGGCCGGGCGGCGCGCCGTCTCCAACCTTTGCGCCGTTGATCGAACGGACACCGCAGACGCACAGGCTTGTCGATGTGAGGAACGCCTCGTCAGCGGTCATGGCGTCATACAGATCGAGGTCGGCCTCTACGATCGGCAAGTCGATCTTCTCGGCGAGCTCCATCACGGTCTCGCGGCTGATCCCGCCCAGTACGAACGGGGACCTTGGCGTGTACACCTTGCCATTCTTCACCGTGAAGATGTTGCTCCCGGTACCCTCGGTCAGAAAGCCGTTCGTGTCCAGCAAGATCGCCCACGCCTCGGGGTCGTGCGTTTTGGCTTCGAGGTCCGCGAGGACCAGGTTCAGGTAGTTGTGGGTCTTCGCCCTGGGGCTGACCGATTCCGGCGGGGTCCTGCGCGTCGCAGGCACGATCACGTCGATGCCGTCCCGGTAAAGCCGCGCGCGGGCGCGAAGCGACAGCGGCATGCACTCGACGATGACCGTCGGTCCCTCATGCTGCGGGGTATCGCCTTCGGGGGTCCGGTATCCACGGGAAATTCGCTGGCTCACCCAGTAGTCATCGTCCGGTCCAAGCAGCTTGAGATTCTGTGCGGTGACTTCCTCGGTGATTTCGGTCAATTTGGCAGGCGAAAGGCCGGGGTCGATTTGCACGGATCTCAGCGACCGAAACAGGCGGTCGATATGCTGCTGCAGCTTGAAAATCCGGTGTCCGAACGTGCGGGTCGTGTCGAATACGGCATCGCCGTACAGAAACCCCCGGTCACGGAATGAGACCAGAGCGTGGCTCTCGGGCAAGATCTTGCCGTTGAGATAGGCGACACGTTCGGAAG
>JACQUF010000227.1 GCA_016210435.1 Chloroflexota bacterium | reverse complement strand
TGCGCCTGGTACTGTGGATGCGGCTCGCACCGGCGGACGATTCATCGTGCGCATCGAGGATACTGACCAGGCCCGCCTGGTGCCGGGTGCGGTCGAAGCCATCCTGAGCAGCCTGCGCTGGCTGGGTCTGGATTGGGACGAGGGTCCCGATGTGGGCGGCCCCCACGCGCCCTATATCCAGTCTGAGCGGCGTGAGCTTTACCAGGAAGCGGCGGACCGGCTTGTCGAGTCTGGCGCGGCGTATCTATGCGACTGCTCGCCGGTACGGCTGGACGAAGTCCGCAAGCGGCAGGAAGCCCTCAAGCTGCCCCCCGGGTATGACGGCCATTGCCGTCGCAGAGACCCCGAGGAACTGAGCGCAGCCAGACGGGCGGGCGCAGCCGTGGTTGTCCGCATGAAGGTGCCACCCGCCGGTGAGGTCACGTTCGTCGACCTTGTCAGGGGTAAGGTCAGGTTCAGCTGGGCGACCATCAGCGATTTCGTAATCCTCAAGTCCGATGGGTTTCCCACGTATCACCTTGCCGTCGTAGTCGACGATCATGCGATGCAGATCAGCCACGTGATGCGAGCCGAGGAATGGATCGCGAGCACGCCGCGGCACATCCTCATCCACGAGAACCTCGGGTACACACTTCCGACGATGGTCCATCTGCCGTTGCTGCTCGCGCCCGACCGGTCAAAGCTAAGCAAGCGCCACGGCGCAACCTCGGTGACCGAGTTCAGGGACGAGGGTTGCCTGCCCGAAGCGCTCTTCAATTTCCTTGCGCTCATGGGGTGGTCACCGGGCGATGACCGCGAAGTAATGACTCGAGAAGAGATCGTCGAGGCCTTTTGGCTCGCCCGTATCAAGGATTCACCCGCGATCTTCGACAGGCAGAAGCTCGAGTGGATGAACGGTGTGTACATCAGGAAGCTTGCTCCAAGGCAGCTCGCCGAGCGGCTCGCGCCGTTCCTCGAAAGGCACCAGGGCGGTCTGCCCCCCGCCATTACCCCGCTCGACCTCGACTACCTCGAGAAGGTCGTGCCGCTCATACAGGACCGGCTGAAGGGGCTTGCCGAAGCCGCCCCGCTCATTGACTTCATGTACGTCGATGAGGTGAGCGTCAAGCTGGAGGAACTGGTGCAGAAGGGGGTCACCGCGGAATCGGCCTCTACTGCTTTGACTCGATCCATGGAAATCCTGCGGGGCGTCGAGCCGTTCGACCATGAGAGCCTCGACAGGCGGTTCCGCGCGCTCGCCGAAGAGCTGGGCTTGAAGACGGGTCAACTGTTTGGCGCGCTGCGTGTCGCCATTACCGGCAAGGTGGTCGCCCCGCCGCTGTTCGAAACGATGGCGATACTGGGCCGGGACAGGTGCGTTGCACGGGTCGAAAAGGCCCTGGATTTGATGACTCGCGCGGCTGTGCAGCCGTAGTACACTGAATGGCCGAGAACTGAATTTTCCGGCCGTACTTTCAACCCTTATTCAAGGAGCAACCACTTGGCAGAGGTCCGCATCGCGGAGGGCGAAAGCTTTGAGTCCCTCCTGAAGCGCTTTACGAAGCGTGTTCAAGAGGAAGGCATCATCTCCAAGACGCGGCGGCGTCAGCATTTCACCAAGCCCAGCGTTCTCCGAAAGAAGAAGGCGGCGGCGAAGCTCCGAAAGAGTGTCAAGACGCAGCGCAAGAACGCGTAGGCTGCGCCCGCCGCAATCCGGGACCCTCCCACCGGAGGGTCTTTTTATTTGGCCTCCTCTCCCCCGATGGCGCTCGATGCTAATTGGCGCTGTTGCTCCGTCCGAGTTTCGGCGTGAACACTTCTGACCGCCCCGATCGCACGCTTGGTGCTTACCCATCTGGTCGCTCGCAAAAACCTCCACCTTACGCTCGATCAACCGACCCCGCCTTCCGCCGGCTTGGACCGGCCCGGCTCTCCTCGGGCCAATTAGCATCAAGCGTCGATGAGAGACGCTTGTGAGCCCGTCGGGCGAACTACGGTCAGGCTGACTTGGGCCGCCTCGCCCTCGATGGGAGAGCGCATGAGCCCCGAGGCTTCCGAAGGGGGAACGACGGGGAGGGTGGCATAGAGGGCACTCCCTCGATCAGAGGCCCGACGCCGAACGACAGTGAGGTGGCCAGGTCAGTGTTCTGCCCGCGGCAGCTATGCGAAACTTCTCTATAGAAGCCCTCGCCCCATCGGGGAGAGGGACTGTCCGCCCGAGGCGGACTGGGTGAGGGGTTTGAAGTTCGGAATCGTAGTCTTCCCTGGCACATGGAGCGACGGCGACTGCTTCCACGCGGTCAAGGGCGTGCTCGGCCAGGGAGCCGAATACGTCTGGCACAAGGACCGCGACATCGACCGGTTCGATGC
>JACQUF010000226.1 GCA_016210435.1 Chloroflexota bacterium | reverse complement strand
GTACTCGGTGACTTCGCTATCGTCGAACCTGACCATGTACTCGCTGCAACCGGGTCCCCGACTTACCACGACAGCCCCGCGACCTTCACATGTCCCGCTGCTTGCTCGTTTCCGACTACCCGGTCGCCAACTTGGAACTTCGGTCTGGACATCCCGCCTTGAGCGGTCGCCCCGGAATAGTCGGGGCAGGGTGTCGTTCGTCACCAAGGGCATGGCGATCGCGCCGATTGCACCGGCGATGACCGATCCAATCATCATCGGACGGGCGTCGGCATCCGCCTTCGGCCAAGAAGCTACAGCGCTGCACCGAAGCCGACGACAGCCAGCAGGATGGCGAAGGCGGTGAGTACAGCAGCTATCACGTGGAGTCGCGCATGGCGCACCTCGTCGGGTCGAACCGAACCGTGCCTAATAAGAAAAAGGGGTTCACGACCAAGACTACCAGTCGATGGTCGTAAAACTGGGGGGCATCTGGCAGGGTGGGCATCGGGCTCGCTCGCTGCCCTGAAGGAAATCTTGCGCGCACCGGTTTCCGCGGGCCACGGGGAAGCACGCAAGCGTAACCCCTTGTTGCGCAGTTGGGCCTTCGCGAGGTGGGAGCGTTTTGTGATCGCCTTGCCGCGACCAGGACGGTGCGAAGCTCGTCCCGGCCGTGCTACAACAAAATTGAAAAAGCGACCACGCGAGCCTTGGTCATTGCGGCAAGCTAGGTCCGTGGTTCTCGCCGGGGACCGCCGATCCGTAGAACCAGCCTATAGTCAGTCCTTGGCAATTCATGCATCAGTCCGCGCTGCGACTGCTTCAGACGGCAATGGATCACCCAGTTCTTTGTAGGAGGCGATGAACTTCTTGTAACCAGCCTCACGCTCAAGAAGGAACTTACTGCCTAGATGCCGATCTTGGCGGCATTTCCTCCATCAATTCTTTAATGATTTCGTCGGTTGAAGGCACCTTATCTTTCCTGTGCCTCAAATAGGTCCCAGCCAAGCCCAAAAACCGATACCCACATACAACGAGCGCCCCAACAGCCAACACTCGCCAGACATTCCAGTCCGAAGTTGCTAAAGCTGCCTGCAAGAAACCAGCGGCGGCCGCCAGCCAGCCCCACGACTGACTAAGGTCACCGCGCTGGTGCAGACGTTCGACCCGGTCAAGCACTCGCGCTAGATGATGGCGATTCAGTTGCACGTCGATAGGCTCCCATTCCCGTGCCAACTGTGGGGCGACACGGGCGGCGGCTTCTGAAACGGTCGGCTGAGGAGTTGGAGACGGCCTTGGTGCAGGTGTCGGTGCCGGTGTTGGTCCGCCTTCGTCACGAGCCATCTGCCGTGCTCCCGTAACGAACGACACCTACCTTCGATGCATCGAGGAACATCTCGTATCCGCAGGTCTTGCACGATATGACGACGTGGGCGTAGGCGTGGGATCCCATCGCTGCGCCCCTTGGCGTGGTCGCGTAGCTGGGAGTGGTCACGATATAGCCGTGAATGTCCCAATTGGCGTCGTGGGTGATCGGGCAGTTCACCTGTTCCGCCCGCCCTATCAACGGATACTGCTGCGCCAAGAAGGTTTGGAACTCCGACCGCGTGCCAGCCAACCAAGCGCGAATTACGTTCTCGTCCGAGGGCGTTAGCCGCCCTGTAATGTCTGGCATACGACTCTCCAGTGACTTGTGACCACGAGAGAGTCGCGCAGTGGTTACTTTGCGTCCAGTGGCAGCCACTCATTGCAGGGTGATTTCGAAGTGATCGTTGTCCCGGAAATCAAGATGCACGGTTCGTCGTATCGGAGGGAAGCTAGCGGCGTTTGAGCCGACTTCAAGCTCGAACTCGTAGATTCCAGGGAATAGCCTGTGGGATGTCGTGTTAGCACGACCATGGGCATCGGGACCCGCCACATGCTCGAAGTACGGCCCGCCAGCTAGTGGGTAAACCTGAACGCCGTAACTAAGCAGCCCCGCGGAGTGGGGGCCAATATCCGCTTCTGGTCTTGACTGGTGCGTACGGAAGTCCCATCTAAGTGGCATGAGATCGTGGGGTATTTGATTAACCTGTCCCGCCCCAGCTTGAACAATTCGGTAATTTCGGTACTTGCCATAGCATCCCGCAATAGGCAAGCCGGTCGGATTGCTGACTCGAAATCGGTGATTTCGGAGGCCGTTTTCTACGACGGATTCAGCAAGATCAACGCATAGTCTAGGTGTCTTCAGTGCGCTCAACTCATCACCACGCGCCCTGATCTGAGCCTCAGCACGCAAATGGAGTCGAACAGCCGCCACGAATACGAAGACGAGGGCCGTAAGACTAGGAAGTCCGAGTATGAACGGCCAGCGTGGTCCTTCCACCAACCTTGTGAGGGTTTCTCCGCCCGCCGTCTTGAAAACGACCGCTTTCGCGGGTATTGGGATCACAAGACCGATACTGGCCCCCGCGAGCAACAGGCCAGCGAATACCAAAAAACTAATCACCACGGCAACCTTGCCGACCCATCGTTCGATGAAGTCGAGGGGCTCTGCGGTGACCAGGAGCAGGATGCAGACGGCTCGTACGATCCGCTTGGGCATGCCGCCGATCTTACATTCCCCGTTGCACGCCGACCTCGATCTCGCTGATCGGTCTGACGGTGTCCGCCTGTCCTTCAACTTCGGAAGGGTCCTACGAAGACTTCATTCCTCGTCGCGTCGCGCGCCCGAAGATGTCGCCGGGGCTTCCCGTTCGAGGCGATGCGAGCGCCATCAGGCAGCTCACGCTCCGGCGTGGCAATCGCAGGGTTCGACTCAGCGCTGAGATGTTCACGGGCCTGCCCTGCACCGCGATCCTGAATCGGTCCACGAGCGGTTCCCCGACATGGTGGCCTGACTGGCGGAAATGGCGACCGCCGAAGGGCTGGTCGCAGTCGCGACAGCACCGGTACTCGGTGATAGGCGTCCTGGCCCAGGCGTTTTCCTTCCCGTCTGGCGCGGTTCATCCCTTCGACTACCCGCTCGCGGATGAATTCGCGCTCCAACTCGGCGACCGCACCGAGCACGTTGAGCATGAAGCGCCCCATCGGCCCGCTCGTGTCGATCGGCTGCGTGATCGAGATGAACCGGACACCGCGGCCCTCCCACAGGGCTGGACGCACTGGGCAGCGCCGATGCCCAAGGGGCCCGCGTGGTGGTGCTTCCCCTCACGCGACTCCTCCGGCGCGGCCTGCATCCTGCCAAATGCGACATCGGGCCATCGTCGGCCGTACCGCCACTGGCGCACGATCAGGGCACGCCGATCATTGTCATCCTCTGCCCCTTCCACCACGTCGTGGAGAAGATCGAAGTGCCTAGGGAGTACGACGCCACGACCATAAACCTGAGCGGCTACAGGTCGTTTGCCGGCACATCCCGTGCGGCACGCTGTCCGACCGGCAGTTGGTCTACGTCGATGTGACGTTCGACCAGAAGGGGGCTGTCTACGTGAGGCGGGTGCTCAGGTCGGCGCAGCGGGTGACGGACTTCCGCGGGCTGAAGCCGAAGCCGACGACGTACTGACGACCGCGATGACTTGTGACCGGTCTTGATCGGGGATAGGTTCGAGCCGGTTGATGCCCGCGTCGATCTGGAGCAGCCGACCCCGAACGGCAAAAATAGTTGGCTTAGGTGGCTCACGCATCAGCCTTGCTCTCTAGCTTCGAGAACAGGTTCTTCCAGAGATTTATCGCCTCGCTCCGACTCATCTCCCGCCCCTCGCGTAATGGAAGAAGCTGGGCCGACGAGCCTCGTTTCATCTTCTGGATTACTTCCGGCCTCAACAGGTTCTGCCAAGGGGTACGGCGAGCAATGGCGCTGCGAGAAAGCCGCGTCCGGCGAGCCCGTTCGGCGACCTCGGGCTCCAATTCTTCTTCGTCTTCCCAGTTCCATTCGTCATCTCGCGGCTTCCCGATGGGATCGCGATTGAGACGGAAGTGTCTAGTGAGATGTGCCTGTGCGGCGATGGCGGCCTCATGAGCGTCTGAATCCCAACCGTGGGTCTCGCTCATATTCCATTCGAGTTCAGCGGCAGTCAGGATTCTTCCGTCCAGCCGGGTGATCGGCACCCAGACACGCGTGATGAGCCTGTGGCAGACGCCGCAGTAGAGCGGCACCTTAGGTTCATCATCCTCGCGGTCGGCGGTGCGCAGGCCGGATGCCCTCGTCGGTGAAGCGGTCAGTACCGCCGGTATCAGGATCACACCGCTCGCGACCCAGGTCTCGATACCCAGGGCGGGCTCTTCAGCATAGATCGTCCTCCGCACGACCTGGTAGACGAACCTTGGAGAGCAGCGGGCGCGCTTCGCAATCGCAGAAATCGGTCGGCCGACGAGCCAGCTCAGGAGGACGCGCTGCACGAGCCCGATGTCGGAGGCCGGGACGGAGGGCGCGGCCCGCTCGCACAGCGCCATGTGTTCTTCGCCAAACCAGGGCAGTGAATCGGCCATCTTCATCGGGTCGCGTGACCGGACTCTGCATCTCTGGCCCCGATCGCCATTGTGGTCAGCGCGGTGCGGTCGTCTCAATAGCGCGATCAGGCTCGGACTGCGCATAGGCGAACCTACGATTCATTACGGACTCGGCCGTAAACCGACGCCAAAGTCACCCCGCACGGGACACGCATGGAGCAGGAAGGCGGCACGCATGGAACAGGACCTCCCATCCGTCTCGCGTCTTTGACCCACTCCGACGAACGTCACCGGACGGTGGTCCGTGTCCCTGGGCTAGTCGTCCTCTTCTTCGAGAAGAACTCTCTTGCCGCAGTCGGGAATCGGGCACCGAACGAAGGCGGCCTCATCAACGTCGT
>JACQUF010000224.1 GCA_016210435.1 Chloroflexota bacterium | reverse complement strand
GGGCGATTAGCTCAGCTGGTCAGAGCGTCTGTCTTACACACAGAAGGTCAGAGGTTCGAGTCCTCTATCGCCCACCAGCTAACGGCACGGTCTGGCAACGCGGGCAGTGATATAGCGCGCCTCTTGGCGCACGGGTCCAGAGAAGGGGTTGCACCGTGACCGTTGCCATTGAGCCCGGGATTCAGGCCCAAACGCTTGTCGACAACGTCAGCAAGGTCATCGTTGGCAAACGCGACGCGATCCGCCTGGGCGTGATCGCCCTGATCGCGCGGGGCCACGCGCTGATCGAGGACGTTCCCGGCGTCGGCAAGACAATGCTTGCGCGGAGCCTTGCCAGGTCCGCCGGATGCAAATTCCGGAGGATCCAGTTCACCCCCGACATTCTTCCAAGCGATGTGACCGGGGTCTCCGTATACAACCAGAAAACGAATGAATTCGAATTCCGGCCCGGGCCGGTGATGGCCGAAATCGTTCTTGCAGACGAAGTGAACCGGGCGACTCCCAAGACCCAGTCCGCATTGCTGGAGTCGATGGAGGAGAGGCAGGTAACCGTCGACGGCGTTACGTATGCCCTCCCCCGGCCATTCATGGTGCTGGCGACCCAGAACCCGATCGAATATGAAGGCACCTTCCCGCTGCCTGAGGCGCAGCTCGACCGTTTCTTCCTCCGCATCGGGCTCGGTTACCCTGAACCTTCGGAAGAAGTCGCGATCATGGACCGCCAGCAGGCGGCTGACCCGTTCGAAACCCTGGAGCCTGTGGCAACGCCAGTCCAAATCGCGATGCTTCAGGACTCCGCCCGCCAGATCTATATCGACGATCTTGTCAAGGAGTACATCGTGGCGCTCTCGAATGCCACCCGCGAGCATGCCGATGCTGCACTCGGGGCATCTCCAAGAGCGTCTCTATCACTCATGCGCGGGTCACAGGCGCGCGCGCTGATGGAAAGCAGGGACTACGTTATACCTGACGACGTCAAGGCAATCGCCACCGCCGTGATGAGCCACCGCGTCATCGTCTCGCCCGCGGCCCGCATGCGCGGAGTGACGGGCGAATCACTGGTCGGTGAAGTCCTCGACAAGGTGCCCGTGCCGGGCGCCAAGCCGCGAGCGCGCTCCAGGTAATCCCCGGCAACATGAGGGTCCAAGCGCTGCCGCGGACCTCACGGCGCCAGTTATCGGCCCGGTCGTGGCGCAGGACTGGCATCGATGCACTCACGCGCCTCTCCAGGACGATGTTCAGGCGGCGCCCCGCCTACGTCGTGATCGTCATCATGATCATCCTCTTTGTGTCGGGGATGGCGACGGGTTTCGATCTCGCGGTAAGGCTTAACTACGTCTTCGGGATTGTCCTCCTCGTCTCCTTCCTCTGGGCTCGATGGGGTACCGACCGCCTCACGGCGACGGTCGAGCGGCCCAGGGGCGATCTTTCGGTTGGCGACGAAATCCACGAGGTGATCACAGTCCGGAACAACGGCGGTCCGCCCAGGGCGTGGCTCGAAATCGAGGACGTGACCGACCTGCCCGGCGTCAAACTCGGAAGGGTGGTCAGCCTGCCTGGCATCGTGACGTTTCAGCGGGTTGAGGCGAGGGCGAGGCTGACCCAGCGAGGCGAATACAACCTCGGGCCGCTTGTCATCCGCTCCGCAGACCCATTTGGGATTTTTCCTCAGGAGATCCGGCTGGCCGAAGCCCGCAAGTTGCGGGTGTTTCCGCGCATCATCGAGCTTCCGGATTTCATCCTTCAGGCGACCGAGATATCCGGGGAGCACGCGCGCCGGCGGCGGTCACCGATCCTCTCGCCGGAGGTGTCGTCGGTCCGGGAGTACCAGCCAGGAGACGCGATCAGCAGGATCCACTGGCCGAGTACCGCCCGCACGGCACGACTGATGGTCAAGCTCTTCGACCAGGGACGGGCTGGCGAGGTCTGGGTCATTTTCGATCAGGATGGGTCCGCGCAGGCCGGGTCGGGCGCGGATTCAACGGACGAGTACGGGGCGACCATCGCGGCGTCAACCGCCCACAAATACCTCACGATGCAGCTGCCCGTTGGCTACGTCGCCTACGGCAGCCGATCGCTGGTCCTTGCACCAGAGCGCGGCTCCGCACAACGCCAGGCAATCTTCGATCACCTCGCGGTCAGCCGGCCGACCGGCGATCGCCCACTGTTCAAGGCTCTCGCGGATATCGAACGCGAGCTGGGGCGCAGCTCATCGATCGTGGTCATCACGGCCGCCCCGGACGGAGATTGGATCGACGCCCTTTCGACGTTGCAGCGGAGAGGCGTCCGCGCAACTGTCGTCCTGTTCGATCCCGCAAGCTTTGGCGCCGACCGGACCGTCGATTCTCCGCGAGCCAGGCTCGTGGGCGCGGCGTTGAGGACGTTCGTGCTCCGGCGAGGCGCGCCCATTCAGGCGGCCCTCACTGAACCGGAAGCTTTCGTCATCCGCCAATCGACGAACGGGCGCAAACCATTCGAGGAACCCCTGCGATGAGCGTTGGCGCCGGCGCGCTTGGGCGGCGAATCGAACCGGTCGCGCAGCCGGGTTCTTTGTATGCCCGTTTCCAACAGTGGCTGGCCCGCAATGCCGGTTTCCGTCCGTACGACGACCTCGCGGCGATGGCGCTGGTGGCCGGGATGCTGTCGACGGTGGGCTGGTCTGTCCAGCTCGCCCACTGGGGCAACGCCCCGTTCATGCAAGGGACGCTCCTGCTGGCCGGCCTTGCGGGGTTCCTGTTCTCGAGGGTGAGGGTCTCCTGGCTCATCGGCCACCTACTCGCCATGGCTGGCGGGTTCGCAGTCGTGTTCTGGCAGGCCAGCTACCGCGCGGAAGGGGCCAGCATCCTCGAGCGCACGCGCGATGTCTGGGAGCGATTCTTCCTCTGGACCGAGGCTGCTCGCATCGGCGGGATAAGCACGGACCTGCTGCCGTTCTCCGTCATGCTGCTCTCGGTGGCATGGATCGTGGGGTACTTCGCGTCGTGGTCCGTCTTCCGCTGGCGGACTCCATGGATTGCGATGGTGTTGCTCGGGACGGCAATCCTGATCAACCTCAGCTACCGGCTCGGGCGCTACGAATACACGATGTATTTGTTCATCGCCGTGTCCATGCTGCTCTTCGCGCACCTGGCCTACGCGCGAAGGCTCCGCCGCTGGCGCGCCAGCGAGATGCCACATCCATCGGAAACCCGCAGGCTGAGCATCCAGGACGGGCTGCTCGTCACGCTCGGTGTCGTCACGTTCGCGGCAATCGTGCCGCTCTTCGAGCCGCGCTCGACCCTGCTTTCGAACACCGTTGGCCTCGCGCTGCAGAGCCCCTCGAGGAAGCTCGAGGACCCGGCGAAGCGCCTGCTATCGGGCGTGAAAGGCCGCCCAAGGATCCTTCTCCAGGACTTCGGCGACTCCCTGCCATTCCTGGGCTCGTTCAAGCTGACCGACACGCCAGTCATGTTCATCGAGTCCCGCTATCCGGTCCTCCACGCGGGCCACATCTACGACCTCTACACGGCGCGCGGCTGGCTCACCAGCCCGACCGTGGGAATCAGGCTGCAGGCAGGGGAGCCTCTGGTACCGCCAGAGGGCCTCGAAGAGCGATTGCTCATCACCCAGCGGATCCAGCCGGATTTCAATGCTGCGTCGGCGGTGCAGGCGAGCGGGACGATCGCCGCGAATCGTCCGATCGTGCTCGAGGTGCTACCGCCGATCGAATGGGTCGTGAGCGCCATCCCCGGAGCGCTCGATCCAGACTTGCCGCAGGACGTGCGCCAGTTTGCGGAATCCTTGCGAGAGAACCCGGTCGAGAAACGCGCACGCACAATATCGATCGAGGAAGAGGTGCGTTCGCGCCTGCCTGAATCGCTGGAGCTCAAGGCATTGCGCGTTGAGGCGGCAAGGTTCATCGCGGCGCATGTCGGACGCCCGGGTCAGCTTCCGATCGACAGCGTCGCGGTTGGCCTGCCCGAGGGGGTGACCGCGGGAAGCCAGTATACGATCAGCGCTCTCATCTCGCGGGCGACCGACCGCCAGCTCGCCCGCGCCGACGACGACTACCCGAAGTGGGTTACAGACCGCTACCTCCAACTTCCGGCCAATTTCTCGGATGACGTACGGGGGCTCGCGGGCAGCATCGTCGAGGAAGCTGGCGCAAAGACCCCCTTCGAAAAGACGACGGCGATCGCCACCTATCTGCGGTCGTTGAGCTACAGCCAGCAAATAGCGGGGCCCGCGGTCGGTCAGGACGGCCTGGAATACTTCCTTTTCGACACCGTCAAAGAACCGTGTCCGTCGTTGAACCGGTCCGGCGCTACTTGTGATCCCGACGAGGCAAAGGGGTACAGCCAGTACTTCGGCTCTGCGATGACCGTCATGCTGCGGTCGCAGGGCGTGCCAGCCAGGATGGTGGCGGGGTACGCAGCAGGGAAGTACATCGTCGAGGAAAGACGATTCGTGGTGCGGGATTCCGACCGCCACGGCTGGTCACAAGCTTACTTCCCGGGCTATGGCTGGATCGATATCGAAGCGACGCCCGGATACCCGGTCTACGAGCGCGGGGTGCCGTATGAGGAACAGGGCGGAGGCGATCTCTCCCGGCCGATCACCGAGGATGAGCTGTACGAGGAGGGCTTCTTCCCGGAGGACGTGTCGGAGTTCGAAGCGCTCGCGCGTTTGCTTGCGCAGGAGGGCCGGCGGAACCAGGCTGGCGGGCTGGACGCCCGCATCTACTGGGCGGCCGGTGGCGGAGGGCTCGTATTTGCCCTCCTGGTGGCAGCTATGGTCCTCTGGCACTTCGGGATGGGTTCGCTGGCGCCTGCCGAGCGGGCGTACGTAAAGATGACCAGGCTCGGCTGGCTTGCGGGGATGCCCAGGCTGGCAAGCCAGACGTCCACCGAATACGGACACCGCATCGATTTCTTCCTTCCGTCGACGGGCGGTGCTGCCAGGGCGATTGCGCTGCGCTACAACGCGCAGGTGTACGGGCCCAGGAAGGGGCAGCAGGACTCCACCGAGGTGGAGTCCCTCTGGCGCAAGGTGCGCAGGGCGCTGGTCAGGCGGGCGCTCGGCCGGCTGCTTCCGTTCAGCAAATAGGACTCGCTTCCCTCGCCCCAACGGGAAAGGCGCCGTCCTGAGCTGATAGCTTGCCGCTTCGTCTGGCTCAGCGCGGCGCCTGAGCGAAGTCGAAGGGAAGGAGCCTACGAAGCCGGGGGTGAGGGCTGCCACGCGGTTGGTGACTCCCTCGGCCACGATCGCAATAATGGCCGTATCAAGGGAGGCCCGAATGAACGCTCATCAATCCGCCGCCGCCACCACGAGTCTCAAGTACGACGTTTTCGAAACTTCGCTCGGATGGGTCGGCGTCATCGCGTCGGAACGGGGACTGCGGCGCACCACGCTTCCTGAGCCAACCGTAGAGACAGCCATGTCGGCGCTCGGACCGGATCTTGCTGAGGCAACCCATGATCCGGACTACGTCGCCAGGTTCCGGGACCAGGTGCGCCGTTTTCTGGCCGGGGAGCATATGGATCTGACCGGCGCGGTCCCGGACCCGATTAGCACGGCGCCGTTCTTCTTGAAAGCGTGGGATGCGTGCCGCTCGATACCGCCGGGCGAGACTCGGACATACGGCTGGCTCGCGGGCGCCGCGGGCAATCCACGAGCGGTCCGAGCCGCCGGCCAGGCCATGGCGCGGAACCCGCTACCGCTTGTCATTCCATGCCATCGCGTAGTCGGGTCCGACGGGGGTTTGCATGGCTTCGGGGGCAGCATCGGGCTCACGATGAAGCAGAAGCTGCTGGAACTCGAACGAAAATCGGCTTCGGGGGCGGCCTGAGCCCCGTCACTCGGGCGCGGGAGGGACCTCCTCCAGTACCGCGCTGAGCGCTTCCTGGGCGCGTCCGGCCTCCTCGTCCGGGGAGATCAGCCGGACCGGGATTCGCGACAGCCCCATGTAGGAAGCGGTGTCGCTCGGCCGGAGCTCACACCGGATGCCGGCCTGCCGGACGATCTCTCGCCACATCTCTGCGGTGAGCTGATCGGGCGCGGTCGCAATCACAACCCACTTCATAGCCTCCATTCTTGCACTGTTCGGCCCTCCGATCCTCTGCGGGCCGCGTCTTGGGCGGCGTTTACGGCGAGACAGCGCCAGCGGACGGTGCGGTTGCCCCCTTGGGAGTGGCCACGGCTGGACCGGGCATACTGGTCTCGCCGGGCAGGTAGCCGCAAATCAGCTCCAGATCAGCCGTTGACGCGAACGTTTTCGGCGCCGAGCATCTGGACAAGCCGTTCGGTCAATTCAGGGCAGGTCCGGACCGTGACGAATTGCATATCTAACCTGACCAGCCGCCCGTTGGCCGCGATCTCCAGGACGACCGGTGCGTCGCCGCGGAACTCGAGCAGCGTCTTCACGAGGTCTTCGAGCCGATACCGGTCATCCAGTTCCTTGCCGGATTCGAAGATCCTTACGACGATCCCGGGCGACTTCGTGCCGGCCCCGCCTGACGACGCGGAGCTGCTATTGCTTCTGGTTTCGCCCGATCGTCCGTTCTGAGCGCCGTTTCTGTCGGTACCCATTCCCGGGAATCCAACTGACCCGCTATTTGCCAATGCCGCCCCTTCAGGCTCGCCTCCCTTTTGCGGCTCCGATTGCCTTTCCGTTGAAGCCCCTGGCGCCAGGGAAGGGGAAGCTGGTTGAAGGCCGCTATTAGAACCTTCCCCAGGGGCGGGCGCATCGGGCGGAGGAAGCGGCAGCGTCTGCCCCGGGACGTTGTATTCCGAGGCCTCGTCTACGGAGACTGATACCCGCTCATCGCGCGCCCTGATCACCCCGTTGATCGTCACGGTCCTACCTTCGGTCCAGAGGCCATCCGTAGCGCTCAGAGCATTGCGCCAGACGATTAGCTCCACCTCGCCGTCGAGCACCTGCAGCGCGATCGCCAGGAAAGGCGCGCCCTTCCTGGTCGTCTGCTTGCGAATTCCCTTCACCAGGCCTAGGAGGTCAACGCGCTCCCCGGCGCGGTCGGGCGTTACTTCTGCGGCGCGGACGGTGTATTTGCCGGATGCCAGCATCAGCTCCCGCGTGAGCGGGCTTTCGGTAATCTCGATCCCAAGCAGCTCCCGTTCCCACATTGCGCGTTCGCGCTCGGTCACATCGTCGGCCTCGGGGAGCTCGAGCGCCGGGAGGGGGACATGTACTGAGCCGCCAAAAAGATCGAACATTGAGGTCTGGCCCGACTCGCGCTGCCGCTGCGCCTGTTGAAAGAGCGACATGATCCGGTCGAGTGCGCCGATCAACGCTCCACGAGGGCCGAGCTCATCGAAAGCGCCGACTTTGATCAGGCTCTCCGTCATCCGCTTGTTCAAACCGCGGGTGTCGACGCGCTTGCAGAAGTCCTCGATCGAGTGGAATACGCCGCCTTTGGAGCGAGCGTCGATCACCGGCTGGACAGCGTTGGCGCCGACGTTCTTCACTGCGGACAGCCCGAACCTGATCGCCGTTCCGTCCGGGGTGTCCTGGACCGAAAAACCGACCTCCCCGAGGTTGACATCCGGGCCCATGACCCTGATCCCCAGCCTACGGCATTCGACTACGGCGTGTGCGACCCGCTCAGAGTTGCCTGAAGCGGCGTCCATGATCGCTACGAAGTACTCCGAAGGGTGGTTGGCCTTCAGCCAGGCGGTCCAGTAGGCGATCATCGCGT
>JACQUF010000241.1 GCA_016210435.1 Chloroflexota bacterium | reverse complement strand
GTCCGGCTCCGTGCCCAACCTTCCGGCATCGAGGTCCAAATCGGCCGTGGCCCCTACCGCGTCCCCGGTATGGCGATGTCCAAGTCCGTCACGCGGGCTGGGGGCGCGCAGTTCGACCTGAGCAACACCGTAGAGGAGTTGAAGGACGGCACATTCCTTGGCGTGCACATCCCCATGCCCGTCCACAAGGACCACAACCCGCGGGCGCGGAATGCCGAATGGCAGGTGCTGTCACGGCAGGCGGAGGACGTAGCCGCGACGGTCGGCCTCTGCCTGAGACAACGACGCCCATTGCAGAAGGTGGCGGAATACATCCGGCCTCTTGAATATCGAAAGGGCTACCCACAGGCTTTGTTCGACCTGCGGGGTTGGCCGGGACACAAGGCATCCGTCTCGAAGCGGTCCACTGACGCCGTCCGCCGGTCACTCGGCCGCGTTCTCGACTCCGACGTACGACCCAACCTGCTGACCGCCCTCCGTTGGCTGGAGCAGTCCAAGGAGCACAGGAACGGCGCGGACCGACTCGTGGCACTGTGGATTGCGCTGGAGGCCCTTATGGCACCGAGTAAGGACGGACGCGAACTCGTGCGCAAGACGGCCGTCCATCTGGCAGCCAAGCACTACCGGCTGGGGATGACCGCGGACCAGATTGTTCCGGCGCTGGGGCTCGACAAGATGAGGCAGTCGCGGAATGACATCGTCCACCGCGGGGCGCGTCCGGAACCGACGTTCTCGCCCAACCGTGAGGACCGGGACTTCCCACAGATGCTGGACGACATCGTGACGGAGGTACTGCGGTACAAGTTGGGTGCGGGACCGACGACGGCGGTGAGCGATCATGTGAGACGATGGACGAGCAGCCGGACACCACGAAGCATCGACAGTCTTCCAAAGCGAACCGCCTGACGCGAGTGACTCCCGGAGCGAGGGGTTCGGCGCGAATCTCAGCCGAGGCGCTCCCCTCTGATCAGGAAGGCGAGGAGCTGGTCGTCGTCCGAAAGTTCTGCGGTGCTCTCGTCCGTCGCGCGGGACGGACGGTTGAGGTGATCGAAAGGGCGGGCGACTGGCCCGACTTCCTCGCCTCGGAGGGAGGGCGCGAACTGGGTTTGGAACTCGGAAGGGTCCGACACCCCGATGCCGCTGAAAGGCGTGCCCTTGAGCAGCAGTACGCGGAGTCCATCGCCCAGGCGCTCTCCACCCGTCACGCTGACTTCCGTGGGCTGTCGATCTTGCTCACCAACATCGAGGATGACCGCTACCCGGTCCCTAATGCCACTCAAGGCCGCTCATTTGCAGGTCTGATTGCTCAACGCCTGATCAAGAACCTTGATCGGTACAAGGCTCTCATGGCCCCCGAATCTGACGATGCAGACTTGCTCATGCGGAACCCTGACGGGCTGACGATTCATGCGACCTGCTATCGCCTGTCCAACAAGGGCGGACAGGGATTCGTCGGCTTCAATCCTCGGATTGGCGCATCCGCCGAGCCGGTACTTCAGGCGCTCAACACCAAACTGAAGAAGCACTACACCGTTACATCTGGAAGAGGGAACTGGCTCGCGCTGTACGACCTTGACCACGACGCCGGGCACAACCCCGCCCTCCCAGAGTTGCGTCGGGCAACCGAAGTCCTCCGGCTGGCGGGTCATCCCTTCGCGGAAGTCTGGTACTTCTTCCCTACGCTCAGGAAGATGATGGCGTGCTGGTCCAGTTGTGGCCAAAGTCAAAGGTCTTCCGGGAAGTCACGGCCTCGCAGGTCACGATTGGTGCGTCTCTGGCTCCATACTTGGTGCCGATTCGTCCTCATGTGCCTTGAGGCCAGTGACCGTGGCACACCAAATGTCGGCCCTAATCAGGCGGCACTTGCTTGACCCAGACTTCCGTCCACGCGGGCCAGAATCCCGCAGACAGTGCGGTCCGCGCCGATGGAATGTTGGCCAGTGCCGTCCCGTAGTACGGCACGGCACCGCCCTCCAGCACGACCCCGCCCAATGCCGCGGTCAAGGTCTTGCCGACTCCGCGCCCGCGCTGCTCCCGCGTCACGTCTATGCCGATCTGCCACAGGCGCGGGGCGTCTTCGGCAGCCGTCGCAATCCCGATGACGCTTGAACCAGTCCGTGCCACCGCCACAGCCCTAATCGGCCGACCGGGGCCTTCAGGAAGCGAGTGCGGCCAGTCATGCGCAATGAGGTGAGACGCGAATTCCGGGCCCTCGACAGTCACCCGAACTCCTGCGGGCGGGGGAACCGCGCGGAGGTCGGTGCTGCTCACAGCAAACAAATGGACGGGTCCGAGCAGCCGCTGGCCGCTCCCTGCGACCTTGTCCGCGATTTGGCCGAGACGACCCACTTCGAATACGGCGTCACGGTCGGCTTCGGCGAACACATCGCGCACCCAGTCCAATATCCCGGCGGAGGCAGATACCACCGCCCCCTGACCGAGGCTAACAATCCCGAAGTCCGGCTCCCAGCGCGGGAACTTGCGGTGGTTGGGGTCGGTGAGGCGGTCTGCCCGTCGTTCGCAGATTGTGACGCGGTCGGCCAGCAGGTCGGAGGGAGTGCAGCAGCTTTCTGCCCCGTGGACCGCCAGAACTACATCCAGAGCCTGCTGGCGTGAGACGGTCATCGTGGAGCCCTCCCCACCCTGCCCGTTCGTGTGCGACCGCCGCCCGTCGTGGAGGCCACGGCGGACAGCGATACAACAAGATACTTTGTGCCGCCTGCGTCCGCCGTGCTCACTTCGTCCGTTTTGCCCGCCACACCGTATTGAGCGACCCCCTACCGCCGCGCGAAGCTGAAAATGCCAGATGCGTAGTCGCGCGTATGTACCGCGTAGTCGCGTGCGAGGGGGAGGCAAGCATCACCACAAATAGCAGGCCGAACAGGTCCGCGACGACCACCCTCGGTCGCCCACGCCCTCCGTACCTCCATGAGGAGTTCGCGTCAGGGGCTCCCCTCCTGCTCAATCGTGTCCAACGCGGCCTCACCCATCGCGAAGCCAGATATACCTTGTGGGCGAGGAGCGAGGGCTACAGCTTCCGACAGATTGCGGCCGACTTGCACCGCCCGTTGTGGGACTTGTCGCGGTATGTGAAGAAGGCGGAGGACGACCCCAGTATCTTCCTCGACTGCGGCTACGTCGTGAAGGTGGAGTCGGACCATATCGGGGTTGCCGATAAATGGTTCTGTTGCAAGTGCGGTCAGGCAGGGACAGAAGAGCCCGGTATCGCCGCGAGCCACGCATGGGGCCATCTGTTTGGGGACACGGACAAGTTTGGGAAGTAGCGCGGACGTGCGGCCCGCCAACTTGTACGCTCGCTTCCTCCGCTATCTGGCCGACGCTCAGGAGGTAGTTGACGTGGGGGCGATGGAGCACGTCCTGCGCACGGAGAGTGGTTCTTGACGCTACTCCTTGACTTGCGATTGTCTCCCGCCAAAAATGCCGTTCACGGTCGGTTTGGCACGGAGGCCCCAATGGCAAGACCAAATTGGTACAGCGACCACCCAGCGGCTTGTCGGTGTCGCTCCTGCGTCGGGGACGTTCGCCGTGAAATACCCTCACCGAGGGCGCGTCCTGCCAACCTAGACAAGAAGAAGCTGGCAGCCCTGAAAGTCCGCTACGCCGCCGACCAGCCTCCGGAGCCCGAGACTGACCTCGACGAGGACGCCGCCGTTCGCACCTCACCCGAGGAAGAGGCGACCGCGTCCTCCACCCAGAGGACGCCGAAGCCGAAGAGCCGCGGCTTCATTGGCTCCATCACCCGGTGGTTGCTCGGGGAGCCTCTGCGCTGACGGCCTACGGCGTGTGCCTCGATACCGAGTAGTTGTAGGCGAAGTTGACTGACCAAGTGGCGCAAGACTTGAGCGGGTTCGACTCGAACCCGACCACCATCGTCAGCGTGTGTTTGCCACCGGCCTGCGCCTTGTACTCTACGTTGTGAGTCCCTGCCGTTGGCCGTTCGATTATCGCCATACCAGCCGCGTCGTTGAGCGTCAGCCTGACGCCCCTTTCGAACCCGCTGCTGACGAAGAACACGAGCACGTCCGCCTCCAACAGGTCGAAGGTCAACGTCTCGCTCTGTTTGCAGGAGCGATTGGGCGACAGAGCAACGATGCTCTCCCCCTTCTGAATTACCTTCAATGCCGCGGGTACGACTGGCCCCTTCTCGGTGGAACGCCCGCCCTCACCCACTTTGTTCACGGCCGCGATGGTGATGACGTACGCAACGCCGTTGGTCAGACCGCCGACCTCCGCGGTAAGCGCCGGGCCGACCTGCCGCACCAGCCCGCCGGGCTCTAGCCGAATGACGTAGCCCGTAATCGGCGTGTTGCCGTCAAAGCCGGGTTTGGACCATGTCGCGGTTATCGAGCCGTCGCCGGGCAGCAACTTGAGGACTTGTGGCACTCCGGGCTTCTCCGGCACCGGAGTCGGGGTCGGCGCGGGCGTAGGGACGGGAGTAGGAGTCGGCGCTGGCGTGCGCGTCGGCGTAGGAGTTGGTCGTGGTGTCGGGGTCGGCGGGGGCGGCCGCATGGACGGCGGGATGAAGCCCGGCGGAACCGACTCTTCGATGCGCCACTTCGTACGCGGGTCCGTCACCGCTTTCAGCCAGATGCTCTGCCTAACCGTCTTGAGCACGCGGTCGTCCTTGGCTTTGACCTGAAGGGCGACGTTGACTACCGCGTCCTGCGTGTTGGCCATGATGGCTTCGAACTCGCTCACTTCTTCCGCACACCGAGCAGGGCCGCCTCTTTCATGCGCCCGTACATCAACAGCCCATCACTGACGGACGAGTCCAAGGAGGCGATGTACTGGCTGCTCGCGTACCAGCCCGCCGCGGTCGGGTCGTTGGCTAGGAAGGCATCCCAGAAGCGGTCGAGAGTCGTACGCAGGTCGCGGGCCACAGACTGAGGCACGGCGTTCGAGCCGACACCGGAAATCGCCGTGGGAACGTCAGAAGGGGTCTGTCCTGTGTCGCAGGCGGCCAGCAGGAGCATGACGACCATCGACAGGACGACAAGGGCGACTACACCCCTCACGTTTGCACCACCCGTTGTTCCATTCGTAGACGAGGCCGGAAGCGGCCGTAGCATAACGCCCGCGGCCGCGGGTTTGCGTGCCGGGCCAAGTCACGCTGTTCGTCGACTCTATGAATACAAGTTGGGTCGGCGTTCAGCGTGAACGTTGGCAGGGTGTCACAGCGGACAGGGATTCAACAAAGACCCTATTGGCGGGGACCATGTCCGCTGTGGCCGACAACATCCGACAGGACAGGTGGAACAGCCTCCCGGACGTTGTCGCGTTCCATGAGTAGTGGATGACGGGTGGTCGGCCCGATGTAGGACCTGCCGCTTCCCAGCGCCCCCGTGGTAATCTCCGGCTCAATCTGTCACGGGTGTCGGAGGGGCGACATGAACGACGGTCAGCCGCGATTCGCCACGGACGAAGACGTTCCCGGCCGCATCCTTTCGGTCCTCCGCGACGCCCGGAAGTACGTCATCCTCGTCAGCCCGTACCTCGGCCTCTGGGGCCACGCTCAGGACGCAATCCAAATCGCCGTCAGGAACCGGGTCGGTGTGACGGTCGTCCTGCGCAAAGAGCCCGAAGTCCTCAACTCGGAGGACGTGGGTTGGCTGCTAGACAACGGCGTGAAGGTCGCGGCGGTCGAGGACCTGCACGCCAAGATATACCTGAATGAATCCTCAGTCGTCCTTAGCTCGATGAACCTCACCCGCGGCTCGACCCAGAAGTCGTTGGACTTCGCGGTCGTGCTCCAGCAGTCCGAGTTGGGTGAGTCGGTCCGCGAGTACGTCAATCGAACTGTGCTGCCACTTGCGGATGAAGTGAAGGCAGCGGGCAAGGTCACCCAGTTCTTCGCCCGAATTGCGGACGCTGTTCGTGGATATTGCATCCGGTGCGGGCGCGCCATCCCGAAGAACAATGACAAGCCGATGTGCGACGAGTGCTACGAAGTGTGGGCGGGATACAAGAAACGGGACTACGTGGAGAAGACTTGCCACTCATGCGGGCAGGCGGCGGCGATCTCGTACGCGAAGCCCT
>JACQUF010000215.1 GCA_016210435.1 Chloroflexota bacterium | reverse complement strand
GTTGAGGGTCGACCGTGAAGGCTGCCTCATGCGGGCCGGCAGTGTCCGGCGACCAGCATGTCGTGCCGCGTTCAGTCTCGACGGTGACCTGCCCTCGCTGAAACCCGCAGAGATCCGCATTGAAAAGGCAGGCTGCTGCCAGAGGGTCGTGGAACGTCAATGCCCGTTCGTCTTTCCACCACTCCTCGGCCATGTCCAGCACCGGCAGCAGTAATGGGTGCGCCGAGAACCTTCGTCGCACCTCCTGTTCCGACATCTGCACCTGCATCGTGACGTCGAGGCCGACGGATTTATGGGACGACACGACGGTCCGATAAACCATATCCGCCGCGACAGGATCGCAGTAGACGTTCCACTCATGGTCGGCGCGGGCGTTTGGTGGCTTCGAACCGAAGCGCCCGGACATGAGCATCAACCCCTTGAGTTTGGACGGGACGTCGGGGTGCTGCCTGAATAGCGTCGCGACATTGGTCATCGGGCCTATGGCCAGCAGAGTGACCTCGTCCGGGTTCGAACGCACGGTCTCTGCCATGAACTGAACCGCGCGCCCGTCCGCGTAGCGTCGCTCGTGGGCCCACCGCGCGAGCACTGAGGCCTGCTTTGCCGCGGGCTGTCGTTGATGGCCGGAAAGCGGCGCCTCTGCGCCGGGATAGATCGGTATGCGGGGCTTCCCTGCCGCATTACACAGCGCGCTGGCCAGCATTGCGCGCTCTACAGGTTGGCCGGAAACCGTCGTGACGCCGAGCAATTCGCATTCTGGGTTAACGAGGAGGTAAGCCAGGCACACGGCGTCATCAATATCGGAGCCGATATCGGTGTCGAGGAGGAGCTTCATACGGTGAACCGGGCCGCTGGGTGTTCGGTCATCGTGTGTTCCGTGAAAAAGTGGGTCGCAGCCCTTCATCAGGTCGTTCCGCGTTAGGGGGACTTGTTTGCGACGAGCAGCTCAATCTCCCTGACCACGTATTCCGCGTGTGTGCGCACCTGTGCGGCGACATCGTGCCACCGCTCCTCCTCTTCGCCAAGGTAGATAGCCCGCGCTCGGCAGAGCACGTTCCGATGCTGTTCGGGAAGGCGCGCAAGTACCCAGGTAGCCGCGTCGTCCTTAGAGCGAATCACGCCGGTAGCGAGGGTGCTCCAAATGCGAGCAAGAGTCCTCCAGCAATTGCAAGCCAAGCAGACGTAAGCCCCGCGATGCCTGCGGCTTCCCCACCATTTCGGCGTTGCAGCTGAAACCATTCCGCGTTTTCTCTGGTCTCAGTTCCCCTCGTCGCCCGCGAAGGTGATCGTGCAGCTCGCACTATGGACTTCGAAGGCCGCCCGGCGGAGTTCCGTTCGGACTAACCGGGCACGGTACGTTTGCCCGCAGGATGTAGTAGAGATGTCACTGCCTCGTCCGGACGCCCGGAATCAGCATGTGCAATCAAACCCGGCATGTTCAGAGGAGGAGGCAAGCAATGTATAAGCAGGAGAGTTTGCAACAGGTTCCGGTCCGGTTCGCGCCGGTAGTTGAGGCCCGCGCGGCGGTCCATGCCGCGAGTTCGGCAGCGGGAGCAGTCGGCCGAATCCTGGCCGCGATCGTCGAGCCTTTCGGTCGTCTCGGGCAGATAGAAAGCCTCGATCCAAACGTTCGGGTTCGGTTGTCTGCCAGGGAGAAAGCCATTACCGACGCCAACCTGCACTGTCTGTAAACGACCTCGAAGAGGCGCGAGACCGGCCGGGGCGCACGAATCGCCCCGGCCGATCTTGTCTTTTACTCGATCGCCAGCTCTTCCGGCTCCCGGCGCTCGCCCGGCAGCAACCTGGTCGGCCGTCCCGCGATAATCCCCCGCATCATGATCTCGGACGGCAAGATCACACTGCGTCCCTTCGCATCCGCTGACGTTGACGGCTTCTTTGAAGGTCGTCGAAAACGGAGCTATCACCACGGCGGAGGTGCCGTTCCGGCCGTACACCATTGCAGGCATGATTCAGAAGGGACGGGTGTTGCATGATCCGGACGGGTTGATGGACCACTGGAAGAAGCTCGTGGCGCGATACCCCCTGGCGCTGCGGCGAAATATCCTTGCCCGCTTCCTGCCGGTCCTTCGTAACCATACCGAGGATCTGGTTGCGCATGCGGAGCGCGGTCTCGGACCGGCAGGTTACCTTTACCACCTCGATCGAGCCGTCGATGCGATGCACAGCATCATGTTCGCGATTAACGAGGTGTATGACCCCGCGGACCGGCGAGCCGATACCGACGTTATCCCGACCCTCACTCGGGTACCCAGTGACTTCCTCGTCCGATATCGCTACGTTCTCGGCGGCCCCTTTGCGGGCGCCGATGGCGTGCAACGCGCGGTGGAATGGCGGCGCCTCGCTGATGAAGTTCGGGCTTTGGCGGCGTGATGCGAGCCGATCAACTCCTCGGGTGTCCGGCAGGGGACGGTAGCCGCGGCATCGGCGCCCTACACGTGCGCCCCAAAGACTTCCCGTACGAGCTCCCGGGAAGCACGGTCCGCCTCTTCACGCGCCAGCGCGCGCCCGCCGGTTGGCGGGAACGTCTGCTCCACCTCCGCTATCACGTCCTCGATCCCTTTTGGCTGTGGCTCGGTCCCACCGGCTTCCTTCGGAATCTCGAACGATGCACGCTGCATGATTTCATCGGAAACGTAGATGGGAGCGCGCGAGTGAACCGAGAGCGCAATGGCATCGCTGGGACGCGCGTCTATCACGTGCGATCGTCCGGCCGAAACTATTTCGACCTCGGCGTAGTAGGTCGTACGTTCAAGTCTGGAGATCCGGGCCTCCTTCACTTCAACCCCTGCCGTACGAAGTAACGTCGCCATGAACGACGCCGTGAGCGGCCGCGGAGTCGTCCTATTGCTGACAGCGAGGGCGATCGACGATGCCTCTGCCCTCCTCATCCAGATCGGCAACGTCCGCTCCATCGCCTCGTCTACCAACACCACGACGGATGGCGCCTTTTGTTCCGATCCGCCTTCAGGGTGTTGAATCCGGTTGAGCACGTCGAAGACTTTGACCCGTACCATCTCGTGTCCCCTTTCTGCGTCGCTCCTAGCAGCAGCCGCTAACAGCGGACCGGTGGCCAAGAGTCGTTCCTTGAGCCGAAGTCGGGCCCGATGCAGGCGGACTTTCACATTGCCGACAGAGATCCCCATTCCGGCCGCGATTTCGCGGAGCGTGAGATGCCCGAAGTAGAAGAGAAGTGTGGGCGCCCGCAGCGCCTCGGGGAGCTCCCGTACCGCGTCGAGCACCCTCTGGCGGATCTCCCGCTCAATGAGTGCATCTGAAGGGTCAGGTTCAGTCGAAGCAAAGTCGATCGCCTCAAACCGAAGACCGTCTTGGGATATATCAAGAGAGGTTTCCTCAAATCCTCGAGCGCGGCTGCGGAGGTAGCCACGGCAGAGGTTGAGGACGATCCCGCAGAACCAGCTTGAAAAGCGGTCCGGATCGCGCAACTGGCGAATCGAGCGTACGACTTCGAATGCTGCGTCCTGGACGATATCTGCAGCGATATCCGAGTCCGCGATCATCCTGCGCGCCATGCGTTGGCCGAGAGCCCGATGACGCTCGACAAGGACGCCGACCGCCCCGGCATCGCCAGTCTGCGCCCGCAACACTAGATCACGTTGGTCGCAAGGGATCTCCATCACCGTCTATACAGTTAGTGGGTGGCAAGGAGGCCGAGGTTACAGCCCGCAGCCGTTCATCGCCGGGCCCGACGCCTGATCCGCATCAGCGCGCCATGGCGTATGCCTCGGATCTGAGATCGGCCGCGGCGCTGAGCGTGGCATTACGGTAGTCGAAGGCGATGGCGCACACCGAGTTCGCCCGCCCGCCTATGGGCCTCAGCCACTCGACCTTGTGGCCGCGGCGTGCCAGTTCCTTGCCTACCCCTGGATCGAATCTCCCCTCGAGTTCGAGACGGCCCGGGGTGTAGACATGTGGCCAGAAGGAGTCCGGAAAGCTCCACTGCAGGAACCGAGGGGCCTCGGCGGCCTGCTGTGGCGTCATGCCGAAGACCGCGACGTTCAAGAAATACTGGACGGTCGCCTGAATCTGGGCATCGCCACCGGGAGTGCCGAACGGCATCCAGGGTTTGCCGTCCTTGAAAGCCAGCAGGGCGTTTGGCGTGAGCCTTGGTCGCTTCCATGGCGCCAGCGCTGACGGATGGCGTGGGTCCAGCCAGGTCTGGGTGCCACGCGTGGACGGCGTGAACCCCAGACTGGGCACGATGGCGGTGGCCCCGTCGCTCGGCGTAGCTGAGAACATGTTCCCCCAGCGGTCGATCGCACACGCATAGCTAGTGTCGGGCTCGGCATCGCCGTCACGGGGCGGTGGCGGCTCATAGGAGTATCCCTCGGGCTGCGACCGCCCTTCGAACCGCCACGGTTCGCCTCTCCTTGGCATGGCCGAAGTTGCCGCCTGCACGTCGATCTGCTTCCTGCGCTCCCTGGCGTAGGCCGGGTCGAGCAGGCCACGAATCGGAACATCGACCAGATCGGGATCGCCAAAGTAGGCGTCGCGGTCGGCGAAGGCGTTCTTGAGCGCCTCGACGATCAGGTGGACGTAGCCGGCAGAGTTGTGTCCGAGGCTGCGAAGGTCATCGTCGGCGATGATCTGGACGGTTTCCGCGAAGGCTGGGCCCTGGCACCACGGTCCGTTGGTGTAAACCTCAAATTCGTGGAAGTGCCCGATGGCCGGCGGCTCGTGGCCAACACTAAACTCGGCAAGATCCTGCATCGACAGGAACCCGCCGCCTTCCCGGACGAATGAAACGATTTCTTCGGCGATGGACCCTTTGTAGAAATGGTCACGTATCGCTGACAGGGCTGCCTCGCGCCCTTTCGAGCCGTGGCCGCGTTCCACAAGGATGAGACGTTGGAAGGTGCTCGCGAGGGCTGGTTGTCTCACGGTCTCGCCGACCGCCGGTGCACGGCCGTCGACCAGGAACACGGCGTCGCGAGTCGGGAAGGCTCCTTTGTTCAACTCGAAGCTCCTCAGCGCGTCGTGTATCTGGGGTGTGACCGCTACGCCATCGCGGGCGTATTCCAGGGCGGGGGCAACGACCTGCTCGAAGGTCATCGTCCCGTGCTCGATCAGGGCAGTGATCCACGCGTCGGCCGCAGCCGGCACCACGACTCGTTCGACCCCTGGTGGAATTCGCGCTTTGCGCTTCTCGACGAAGTGTTCGAGGCTCGCAGCGCGGGGCCACCGCCCGAGTCCGCTGATGCTGGCCACCTGCTTGCGAGAGGCGTTGTAGATCAAGATCGGCGCCACGCCGCCAAAGCTCGTTGAGCCCGGCAGGACTACGTTCAGGGCGATCCCCGCGGCCACACCTGCATCGATCGCGTTCCCGCCCTGCTCGAGCATCCGCCAGCCGGCCGCGGTAGCGAGATAGTGCCCGGAAGAGACGGCGTGCTTGTTGCCCATGACGGGCGGCCGGTACGAAGCAATGCCAGTCGACATTCGACGCCTCCCGCATCATCAGGAATGAATGGCATTCCGGAGTTCGCCCGCATGATAGCGCCGGAAATGCCCGGGCCACCGGTCAGGATTGGAGGGTGGATCATTCCCGGCAGTTCATTGGCCGGCTCTTGTTATGGCTCTCGTCCGTTTCACCACCCAACGCCCGCTCCTCGTCTTCCCCTAGTGATGGGTGAAGCCGAGGAAGTCGAAGGTCTCCGGCCATGCAGGCGGCGGGCCGGTGCGATCACTTCGATCGTCCGGCCTCTCGAGCCGTAAGGATGGCTTGCCCCCCGTTAAGTAGTATCGTTGCCACATGTCCCCTGTCGAACCGGTCCCGATGGTTCGCATGGCGGAGGCGATCGCGGCTCTTTCCCTCGCCACAGACCTGGGGATGGGCCAACCGATGGACCACGCGCTTCGCAGGTGCCTGCTGGCGGTCCGTCTCGGACAGGCCCTCGGCCTCAGCGACGCTGAACTTCGAGACGTGTACTACGTGGTCCTCGTGTGCTCCGTGGG
>JACQUF010000234.1 GCA_016210435.1 Chloroflexota bacterium | reverse complement strand
TGCGCCTGGCGCTCGGCCTCGTACGACCTACGAGTGGCGAGGTCCTGCTGTTCGATAAGTCGCCGGACCGGTTCCGCGACTGGCGCAGGGTAGGCTATGTCCCGCAGTTCGTGGAGGAAATTCGGGCACGGTTTCCGGCCACTGCCGAGGAGATCGTCAGCCAGGGCGCGTACAGCGGATTCGATCCAGGTTACGCGTTCCGTCGGAATCCGAGCGGCGTCGTCCGCGAGGCAATGGCTACGGCAGGAGTTGAGGAGCTGCGAAAGCGGCGGATATCCGAGCTTTCGATAGGGCAGCAGCAGAGGGTGCTCATCGCCCGCGCTCTCGTGAGAAGGCCCGAGTTGCTGGTCCTGGACGAGCCGGTGGCAGGCGTGGACGCCGCGGGGCAGGAGCATTTCTTTGAGCTGATCCGGCGGCTCAACCATGAGATGGGCATAACGATCCTGATGGTCTCGCACGACATCGGCGCCGTATTGCGAGACGCGAGCGCCGTCGCGTGCATCAACCGGAAAATCGTTTTCCACGGCCCGTCCCACGAGATCACGGCCCGCGAACTTTCGCTCCTGTACGGGATACCCGTCGACGTCTTGATCCACGACGCGCTCCACGGACACCGCTAGCGGGCATGCCTGAAATCCTTCAGTACGACTTCATGGTCCGTGCCCTGATCGGAGGCGTCGTGGTGGGCGCGGTTGCTCCTGCGCTGGGCGTCTTCCTGTTTCTGCGCCGGCTTTCCCTGATCGCAGACACACTGTCACACGTGGCCTTCATGGGAGTCGCGGTGGGCATCGCTACGCGCACCTTCCCCCCGTTCGTCGCGCTCGTTGCGACCTGTTCTGCAGCCGTCGCCATCGAGTACCTTCGCTCTAGGCGCCTCCTTCCGGGCGACGCCGCGCTTGCGGTATTCCTCTACACGTCCCTCGCAGTTGCGGTCGTGATGATCAGCATCTCGGCGGGCTTCAACCGCGACCTGTTCGGATACCTGTTCGGCAGCGTCCTGACGATTACACCGACTGACCTCTGGCTGACTTTTGGGTTGACGGTTGCGACGGTCGGATTCGTGGTCCTCTTCTTTGCCGAGCTCGCCCAGACCTCGCTGGATGCCGATCTTGCGCGGACCAGTGGCGTCCGAGTGGATGTCATCAACCTCGTGCTTGCCGTGCTCGCCGGGGCCACGATCACGCTTTCGATGCGGGTGGTCGGAGTCCTCCTGGTCGGGACGCTCGTGGTCGTTCCGGTTATCGCTGCGCTGCGCGTTTCGGCCGGGCTCCGGCAGACGATGGCGGTTGCAATCGGGCTTGGAGTGCTGAGCGCGACGGCCGGCCTGGTGATCGCCTTCTACGCCGACGTCGCCCCAGGTGGGACGATTTCACTGACCGCGGTCGGTGTCATGCTCCTTGCGTTCATCGCGGGTCGTGTGCGGGACCGCATGCGATCGTCCGCCAGGATTGAAGACAGGGCTACTGGCGCTGTTCAAGGCGCCGGCGCGCTCGCCGGCAGCGAAGAGTCGCAGGCCGAGCGCGTTCCCGATCGCGGAATAATCCCCCGTTAGAATTACCGTTTAGTGAGGCCCCGCGGATCGGCCGCGATAGGTAAAGACTCGTGACAATATTCGACCGCGTTTTCCAGCGAGATAAAGAAGACGGGCCTGTCGTGCTCAGCACGCCCGAGGCTTTCGCGGCGGTCGCCGTGGCCGCGATCGCCGCCGATGGGGCGGTGACCGACGACGAGGCAAACCGCACCGCGATGGACCTAGCCACGCTCTCGATCTTCCGCACTCATGACCTGCGGGAGATGGGCGAGATATTGAACAAAGTGGCGTTGCTCATACAGCGGCGTGGCCCCACTGTGATCCTGCAGGCCGCCAAGACAACCCTCACCAAGGCCCAGGCGGAGAGCGCTTTCTTTTTGGCAGCGGACCTGACGCTCGCCGACGGCACGTTCGATCTGGACGAACGGCAGTACCTCGAGCAGCTCAAGAACACACTCGGCGTGGACGATTCGACCGCGCTCAAGATCGTCGAGGTCGTGGTCATCAAGAACCGCTCCTGATTCCCGTCGCCCTCCGCCCCCCGCCCCTGGGAGGGCAGGGGCTAACATCGAGGCATGGCCCGATGCTTCGTCGGCACCGCAGGCTGGTCGTACGACTCGTGGGTCGGTGATTTCTACCCCACGGACCTGACCCGCGACCGCTGGCTGGAGTATTACGCGGAGCGCCTGGCGACCGTTGAGTTGAACGCGACCTTCTACCGCATGCCGAGCGCCGACACGTTCAAGACGTGGGCGAAGCGGGTCCCGAGGGGCTTCAAGTTCGCCGTAAAAGCGAGCCGCTTCATCACGCACACGCGCCGGCTCGACGTCGATCAGTCCAGCGTCGATCTCCTGATGGGGCGCGCCAGGCTGCTCGGGCCGAAGTTGGGCCCGGTCCTCTACCAGTTGCCTCCCAAATGGCGTTGCGACCCCGAACGGCTCGACAAGTTCGCGGAGCTGCTGCCAGGCCGCGTGCCCAGCGCGTTCGAGTTCCGCGATAAGTCCTGGTTCGATGACCGCGTCTACAAGGCGATGCGGAAGCGACGCTTATCGTTCTGCATCTTCCACATGCCGGACCAGGAGTCGCCGCTGGCAGTCACTGCCAGGGTCGTTTACATCCGCTTTCACGGCGCGAGCGGGATGTATCGGGGTTCATATGCCCACCGGCTGGCGAAATGGGCAGACCGCATCCGCGGCTGGATGGCGGACGGCCACGATGTCTACGCGTACTTCAACAACACCGGCAGCGGCGAGGCGGCTACCGATGCAATGAAGCTGCGCGAAATGCTGGCCCAATGACGGCCTCCCCCTCAATCGTCTGCTGTCGTCTCGAGCGAGAGGCCTGTTGATCTTGTCGACGGGGCGCTTCGCCGCGCATTCGGGCGAAGCTGAGGGCGGGGACTAACCTCGCCGGCGGGACAACGCCTCGAATACGTCTGAAACGTAGCTGCGTTCATGTTGGTTGAGTCACGGTCAACGTTCGTAGGTCTTTGCCGACGCCGCGAACCCCGTGACCTCCGCTGCGGTCTTCCCGGGGAAGACTTCACAGCGAAGCGTCCTCGCCCCTGTCATCTGGACGAGCGCGACCCCGAGGACCTGATCCAGGTTGCGCGAGACCACGTCGTCTCCGGCACGGATGCCGCCACGCCCTCCCAGGCCTCGGCGCGACGGATCGCTGAGGGCGTAGTACTCGAACGATGTCAGCTCGTACTTGACGAGACCGGTGTCGGCTGAGATGTTCCTGGGGTCCGGTCCGTTGCCCTTTATAGCGAACTGGCGGGCCTCGCCCGCGAAGTTGCCAATCGAGAACCGCCACTGCGTGGGGTCGAGCGTCTCGGGCACGATCGCGAGGTGCCCGTCCCAGTATTTGCCTGGATTGGTGCCCGCGTAGGCGTTCGTGCCCTGCTGGAACCAGTTGCCGATAAGCCTGCCGTCGACATCGTGGTCAATCTTGCCCGCGCGCGGTTCTACTTTGCGGAGCATCTTCGCCAGCAGCGGGTCGCGAACTTCAGGCGGGAAGTACGGGAACGGGTCGACGGTATGAATCTTCCAACTTTCGCGATCGTAGTGAGAAGGCCCGTCCACTCCAGCTGGTCACCGGGCTTGATTCCGACCTGCCTGGCGACAGCCCTGGGAATCGTGACCTGGAGTTTACTCGTCACTTTGGCCATGTCCTTACTTTTGGCAAGGACAAAATCCTTGTCAAATCAGAATGGGTTTGCGTTCCATTTCCGGGCGGAGCCCGCCATACTTGCGTCGCACGCACGGGCGCCGGATCCTGCGAGGAACGTGACTCACATCGGAAGGCATCGGCAGCTGGAAATCGCCGGCTCGAAAACTAAGTCTGGAGGCGCCGGTTTCCAAACCTCACGATGGCCGCTTTTGCTCACGATTTTCAGCTTGCTGTGGGTGTCGTGCGCCCCCAGGGCGGGGACGGCCACCCCATCAGAAATTGAGGCCATTCCAACCGCCAGTTCGACTTCGATCCCTGCACCTGCCACGGTTGCGCTCTCGACCCCGGCATCGATCCCAGTCGAACCAACCGCGAGCCCTTTGCGGGGCGCTTCCCAGACGCCCCCTGGACCACGATCGACCCCGGCCCTCCCTCCTTCGCCGTCGGTACCTCCGCCCCTATCGAATCTGACCGCGACACCAATCGCAGCCGTCCCGTTGGAGCAGGCCCGTACGACGTTTCCGCCGCAAGTGACCGCGGCGGTTCTTACCGGACAGATCGATTCGCCGCGGGGATTTGAAGCCTGCATCATCAACGCGATCGGCGGGGCCCGCCTCGCGGCTCTCCGCTCTCGATCGAGCGCCGTCGAAGGCAGGGAGAACGATTTCGCTGCGACCTGCCTCGCCGCACTCAAGGTACCCCCGGATAGCCTGGCCGTCTCGGCGCAGACGCCGTCTGGCGTCCCGCAGCCCGGAGCTCCACCGGCCGCAGGACACGGTCAGCCGGGACCGTCCGCGTCGATCACCGTTGAGTTTGTGAAGTCAAGTTACGCGGCAGCCCCGGGAGGAAGGCACGGATCGTTCAAGACGGGGCAGCCTGCCGACATCATGCTCTCGGGCATCGACTTCAATAACTCGGGTGGACCACTCCTCTTCAACCATCCTTCTGGCATTGCAAGCGATGGCCAGCGGCTGTTCCTGGCGGACACATTGAACAACCGGGTACTCATCTGGAACACAGCGCCGACCGGGAATATGGCGCCGGACCTTGTCCTCGGGCAGAAGGACTTCACATCCAACGACGCGGGAACAGCGCGAGACCGGCTGGACTGGCCTGTCAGCCTGGCCACCGACGGTCGCCGTCTCGTGGTCGCCGATACCTTCAATGATCGGGTCCTGATCTGGAAGGCCCTCCCTACATCAAGCGGTATCGCGGCCGATATCGTGATCCAGGGCGGCCGAAGCCATCAGATTGCCGGTCCCAACGCTTCGCTCGTATGGCCGTGGGGAGTCTGGACGGACGGTCAGAGGCTGGTCGTCTCTGCTACCGGCGGCGCGGCCATCCTGATCTGGAACCGGTTCCCTGAACGGGATGACCAGCCCGCGGACATCGTGTTGCGCGGCGGCGGCATGATCGGCACGCCCAGGCAGATCACGAGCGATGGCCGGATGCTACTCGTAGGCGACCACAACGCAAGGGTGCCCGGTAAGCCCGACAGCGGTGCGTTCGTCTGGACGTCCTTCCCAACGTCGGACGACCAGCCCTTTGACTTCTACATGCCGCTTGGTTTCCCGTGGCCGAGAGGCACTTTCACGTCCGACGGGCAGTTGGTCTTGCTTTCCGCTGGATCGCTCGGTATCTGGAAGACGCCGCCAACCGATGCCTCTGGCGCTCCCGATCCATCGCTCTCGACCTCGCCCTGCGCGGGCGCGGGTGACTACGAGAGCCTCACCTTCGTCGGCAAGCGGCTCTATGTCTCATGCGGCAACGGCAACAAGGTCGTCGGATACGACGCGATTCCGGCCCATCGAGTTCAGACGCCTGATTTCGTGATCGGGAGCCCGGACCTGCAGACGAACACCCTTGGGACCAACTACTTCGTCCAGAACGGCTCTCCCGCCTCCGACGGCAAGAGTCTGTTCGTAAGCTCAGACTTCGATCGCAAGCTCTACGTGTGGAAGAACCTGCCCGACCAGAGCGGAGCACGCCCCGACATCGTCTATTCGTTCAACGACGGTGGCCCGTGGGACATCGGGTTGTCGGGTGACACCCTCGCTCTTGCGGGAGCCAGGTCCGTGTATATCTGGCGCAGCCTGCCGCTCGATGGCCGCCTACCGGACCAGACGTTCACCGGATCGATTGGAGGCGTCCGCTTCTCGGAGCTCAAGGGTGTCGCGCTCGACGGCCGGTATTTCTATCTGGCCGACGCCGGGGCCGATTCGGTGTACGTCTGGGAAGGACTCCCGACGGCGACTTCCGCGCCGAAGATCGTTCTGTCGATCAAATCTCCGCGCCGGCTGGACTCGGACGGGACGTATCTCGCCGTTACGACAACCTTCGATCACACTATCCAGGTCTACCGTATTTCGGACCTGTCTCCGAATGCCAGGCCGGCGCGCGTAGGCGGCCCGGGCCGGCTCAACCTTCCGGAAGCCGTTACGATATCTCACGGGCAGCTATTCGTAGCCGATACGCCGTTTAGCCGGGTGCTCGTGTGGCGAAAGATCGAGGAAGCGCTGTCAGGCAAGTGGCCTCCGGACGCCGTGCTCGGGGCCCCGTCGATCGACGCTCGGCATGCGGAGATCGGCAGAGACCGGCTCTTCTGGCCGGGGGGTGTTGCCTTCGACGGTAACTACCTGTGGGTCGCCGAGTTTAAGTTCGGCAACCGCATTCTCCGCTTCAGCCCTTCGCCCTAATCACCTGTACCGCCCTCCTCGACGAGAGGAGATATGTCCCAAGCCTTCTTGGGCACTTATCAAGCTGACACAAGATTAGCTACTCCGCTAACCAGCGTTCCCTTCAGGAGTACCTTCGCGGCGTTTTGGACGACGTCGAGCGCCGT
>JACQUF010000219.1 GCA_016210435.1 Chloroflexota bacterium | reverse complement strand
GACGTAGACGAGGCGCTCCTCCTCTCCCAACGCGTCTACGTAATGTCTGGCCGGCCTGGCAGGACGATCCTCAGCGTCGATGTCGGGCTCACGGGGAAGCGCACCAGGGAAACCGTTACCGAACCCGCGTTCGTCGCGCTCAAGCGGCGGATCATGCACGCACTCACCGCCCAGACGTGGGAAGCCAAATGACCGTGGGCGGAGGTGGGGCAAGACGCTTCGGTAACGCGGTGTGGTCGAGGGCCGAGCAGGCGGCGGGCTGGCTCCCGGCTGCCGCCCTCGGAATCAGCGCAATCGCCATCTGGGAAGCGCTCGTCCGGCTTCTGGATGTCCAGCGGTGGCTGTTGCCTCCTCCAAGTGCGATCTTCCGGGAAATGGGCGCCTCGGGTGGGCTTCTCGCCAACCACACCTGGATCACCCTCCAGGAGATCCTCTTGGGATTCGCGGTCGCAGCAGTAATCGGCCTCGCTCTGGCAGTGGCCATCGCCTACTCGCGCACTCTCGAGCGTTCGATCTACCCGTACGTAATCGCGTCGCAGACGATCCCGATCATCACCATCGCGCCGTTGCTCCTGGTCTGGGTCGGGCCGGGCCAGACGTCGAAGGTGATCGTCGTGGCCTTGATCTCGTTTTTTCCCATCGTTGTGAACGCGGTGGATGGGCTTCGGTCTGCAGAGGCAGAGATGTACGACATGTTCCGCACCCTGGGCGCCACTCGCCGCCAGATCTTCACCAGACTACAAATACCGGCCGCGATGCCGTATTTCCTGTCCGGCCTGAAGATCGCGGCAGTCGTGTCTGTAATCGGCGCGGTCATCGGGGAATGGGTCGGTGCGCGCGGCGGGCTCGGCTGGCTCATGCGGGTGTCGGCGCCTCAATTTCATACAAGCCGCGTATTCGCGGCGATCTTTGTCTTGTCGGCTATCGGAGTGGGGCTTTTCCTGGCCATCGGCGGTCTGGAGCAGTGGACGCTGCGTCATTACCCACGCAGCAGGACGCGGTAGGGAGTATTGAACGTGAAAACGATGCGGGTTATGGTGCTGGCGATCGCGGTGATGAGTGCGCTTGCGGTCACCGCATGCGGGACGGCAAAGGACCAGGGTGGGACTCGGATTTCACTGGCCCTCGACTGGTTTCCGAACTCGAACCACGCCGGGATCTTCGAGGCGGTTGAGCGCGGCTACTTCAAGGACGAGGGCCTGGATGTGCGGGTGTACACGCCCGCCGACCCCTCGACCGTGCTCCAGACCGTCGGCGCCGGCCGTGACGACTTCGGCATCTCCTACCAGCCGGATCTGCTTCAGGCGAGGAGCGAGAGCATCCCCGTCGTTTCCGTCCTCGCAATCGTGCAGCACCCTCTCAATTCGGTCATGGCGCTCGCTCCTTCGGGGATCGACAGCCCGGGCGATCTCAAGGGGAAAAAGGTCGGCCATCCAAACATCGCATCCAACCGGGCGATGCTGGCGACCATGCTGGCAACCGAGGACGTGCGGCTCACAGACGTCGAGCTTGTGGACGTCGGGTTCGACCTTGTCCCGGCGCTGATCGGGGGACGTGTCGATGCGGTTGTCGGCGCCTACTGGACCCATGAATCGATCGTCATGGAGGAGCAGGGATACAAAGTCAACATCATGCGGATGGAGAAGCATGGCGTGCCGGACTTCTACGAGCTCGTGCTGGTCACGAACGAGGACACGCTGAAGAACCGCAAGGATGTGGTCGAGAAGTTCGTCCGCGCGTTCCGAAAGGGGTTCGAGGTCGCGATCGCGAACCCACAGGGTTCGATCGACACGCTTATCAAGCACAACCCGGACACCGTGAACCAGCCGGTGGAGCGCAAGGGGGTCGACGTTCTTCAGCCGATGTGGAAGGCGGAGGCCCCGAAGTTCGGGTGGCAAGCGGAAGAGCGTTGGGTGGGCTTCGCGAACTGGATGAAAAAGGAAGGTTTTGTGAAGGAGACGCTGGACCCGAAGGCGGCCTACACAAACGAGTTTGTGCGGTAGGGGCGTGTGGCAATACGCCCAGTCGAAGCTCGTCCGCCACGATCAGTGCAGACGGGACGCAGGCTGGGCGATGTGGTCGCCGGGAACCCTGAGCGATGAGAGCAGCCGCATGGTTGTACTGGCCACCTCGTCCACGGCGGCGTTGAACGCGGGCTCATTGGCCTTCGACGGGACCCGAAACCCGCTCACTTTGCGGATGTACTGAAGGGCCGCGGCTCGGGCCTCCTCCTCGGTCGTGGGACCATCAGGCCGTCTCAGCTGCTTGATGCTTCTGCACATTTCCGCCCTCACCCTACCCTCTCCCGAGGGGAGAGGGGCTTTACTGGTCACCCTACCCTCTCCCGATGGGAGAGGGGCTTAACTGGTCACCCTGCCTCTCAACCACTTAGAACTCCCTCCTCTGGAAGGAGGGAGGTAGAGGGTGGAGGAAGTTTCTAACCCCTATGCCCCCTCCCGAGGGGAGAGGGGTTTACTGGTCACCCTGCCCCCTCCCGAGGGGAGAGGGGTTTACTGGCGGGTAGAGTAAGAACCCTTGTCGCCCCGTATTTGCGACCCGAAAGACCTCGCCGCCAGCCGCGGTGATGTAGAGCGTGTCGAGACCCCGCTCGGCAAAAGTGCAATTCGTGGGCCGTTCGGCGGGCAACGGGTGCGTTTCAAGCACTCGACCGTTCGGCGCGAACACGTAGATCATCGGCCCTGGCCCGCTCTGCTTGAACCCGGCAGTGGCGACGATATCGCCCGAGATATCCAGGCACATCCCGTCGATCCCTCGATGCGGCCCGAAATCGTGCAGCACTTCGAAGGGGCCGGTCGAACCGTCGTCCTTGATCGGATACGCCCGGAGCTGCCGGGCCGCCTCCGGCGGGCGCGGGCTTTCGGCGACGTACACCCACTTCTGATCGGGCGAGACCAGGATCCCATTCGGCCGCACGGTGTCAGATACGACTCTCGTCGTCTTCCACTTGTTTCCGGGCAGGGGGTCGGCGCGGTACACCGATTCATGAGTGAGTTGCATCGGCCGCCCGCCGTAATTGGGGTCTGTGAACCAGATGCGGCCACGACGGTCGATCGCGAGGTCGTTCGGTTCGTTGAACTGATTGCCCTCGAAGCTGTCCGTTACGACCGCTGTCGGCTGGTCCGCGGCGTACTGGACGATCCGGCGCCCTCCGCCTTCACACGCGAAGAGGCGGCCCTGGGCATCGAATTCCAACCCGTTGGCCCCATGGGTATCGCGTCGCCAGGCGGTCCGGCGCTTCGAGCCCGGCTCGTACCGCCAGATCGTGTCGGCCGCGATTTCCGTGTACAGCAGGGCCTCGCCGTCCCATACCGGGCCCTCAGTCAGGCTGTCGTGCCTGGCGATCAGCTCAATTTTCCATTCGGAAGGCATTCGTTCTCCCTTCGAGTGGGCCAGTTTCAATTTGGCGTGCCGTAAATCGGCGGAACCGCGACCCTCATATCCTCCAGATAAGCACATAACTGACCCCGATGATGAATCACGTGGACGACATGCCAGTCGGCCATGAGGATCGCGGGAAATCGCTCATCATGGAAACTCACCTCGCTTACCAGTGCGTCAGGAGATAGCGACCTAAAACCGTCGGTCAGCAGGAAGTGTAGGGGGGCGCAGTGGGCTTTGAGACTGCTCTTAGACCTCGGCGCCCGCCCGACCCTCGCCGTTCGACTCCCGAGTTCAGGGCGAGCGACCAAAAGGTAGTCAATCCCTCTGTCGTAGATGTGCATGACGATGTGTGTGAAGCTCTTCCCACCCTGGTTGGCACGGTAGCCAAGACGGTCCGCAGGACATGATTCAAGCACTCTCATCGTGATCGCGTGTTCCCCTTCCATGTTGCGGATGAAGAATGCTTGCAGCCAGACGGCCGTTTCGGGGGTCATCACAGTAGTCTCGCAGGTATCGGCATAGCACGGCGATTATCCGGCCCCGGTACGCTCCAACAGCCGACCGAGAATCCTTCGCGACAGCCCCATCTCGCGCCGAATGTCCGAGATACCGTTAGCCGCCGCCGTTGGCCTACACTCTCGGCCATGCCGGAACCACCCCTCGATGCCCTTCAGCGAGCCATACCGAACATTCGGCAGCTCTCGGAGCTTCACGACGCATCGATCGCTCATCGCAAATCTCACGGCAAAGGGTGTCTCGTATTTCCTAGTCCACAGGCACCCGTCTGGGGGGTGATCGCTTCAATACTTGGCGCAGAGCGCGTGCTCGAAGTCGGGTGCGGCATCGGTTACCAGGCGGCAAGTATCGCGTCGGCCGCGCCGGACCGTCGCGTAGAAACCATCGAGAACGATCCGAGTCACGCTGGTCTTGCTGAGGCAGCGTTTGCCCGATTAGCGCTCTCCGACAGGATCATCATCCTGCGAGGAGATGCCGAGTCTCTTCTATCCGAGCTGGATGGTCACTACGACCTCGTGGTGGAAGATGCCGGAATCAACTACGAGCGCTGGCTGCCCGTACTGGCTCGGCTGACCCGACCCGGCGGCGTGCTGATAATTTCGAACCTCTCTGGACGCGGTAGGGGCT
>JACQUF010000204.1 GCA_016210435.1 Chloroflexota bacterium | reverse complement strand
GCCTCGGACAGGGTGGCCATCAAGCCCCATGCCTCTCCGGTGTTCCACGCGATCCAGTACCTGCTCGGCACGTTGCCTGCCAGCTACCTGACGAGGTTTAGGGATTTCGGCGGGTTGCAGGCGTATCCGAGCCGGACGAAGGACCCCGACGGCGTCGACTTCTCCACCGGCTCGGTCGGGCTCGGCCCCGCAGGCGTGACCTTTGGCGCGCTCGTGCGCGACTACCTAGCCACGCATGGGGTTTCCCCCTCTTCCGGGCGGTTCTTCGCACACATCGGCGACGCCGAGCTGGACGAAGGGTCGGTATGGGAGACCGTCGCCGAGCCGGCAGTGGAAGGGCTTTCACGCTGCGTCTGGATCGTCGACCTCAACCGGCAGAGCCTGGACCGCGTCGTGCCCGGGATTCGGGTAGCCCGCTTCAAGCAAATGTTCGAGGTCAATGGCTGGACTGTCGTGGTGGCCAAGTACGGCGACCTGCTGACCGAGCTAATGGAGCGCCCCGGCGGCCACGCATTGCGACGGCGCATCGACGACATGTCGAACGAGGAGTACCAGGGCATCATCACCGGACCGAAACCCGCGATGCGCTCTCGGCTGCTGGACGGTGCCGGCAGCCTCCGGAAAGACCTAGCGAAATGCCTGGGCGACGTCGACGATGCCGAACTCGCCGACCACATCGTGAACTTGGGTGGCCACGACGTCGGCACACTCGTCCGATGCTACGAACAAGCATCCCGGGCGCCTGGACCCGCGGTCGTCTATGCGTACACGATTAAGGGCTGGGGTCTGCCTGTCGCGGGCGACCCCCGCAACCATGTGGCTCTGCTCAACGAGCAGCAGATGATGCTGTTGGCAGAGTCGGTCGGCGCATCGCTCAGCGACCCCTGGGCGCGGTTTGAAGCGGGGTCGCCCGAGGAACAGTACGTCGCCGAAGCCGCGCGGCGGCTTGAGCGAGCGGCCCCTGTGCCCGAACCTCCGGTCCGGTTCAACGAGACTCGACTAAGCCTACCCGACAGGGCTTCGACCCAGGACGCCTTCGGGCGAATGCTCGTCGAGCTCGATCGCACGTCTCCGGAGGGGGCCGGGCGGCTCGTCACAGCGTCGCCGGATGTGGCGACGTCCACGAACCTCGCGAGCTGGATAAATCGGGCTGGCATCTGGTCGTACTCGGAGGCTCCCGATCACCTGGGATTCGGCCGTCGCACGGTCAAATGGCTTCAAGGCCCGGTGGGCCGGCATATCGAGTTGGGCATATCGGAGACCAACCTATTCCTGTTGCTCACTCAACTCGGCCTCGCCGGCGAAGTCTCGGGGCGTCGCTTGGTCCCCATCGGCACCCTCTACGACCCCTTCATCAACCGCGGCCTTGACCCCTTCGTCTACGGTGTCTACCAGGGGTCGCGGTTTATCGCGGTCGCCACGCCGTCGGGGGTCTCCCTCAGCAGGGAAGGCGGTGCGCACCAAGGGCTGCTCACGCCGTCGATCGCGCTGGAGATGCCAGGTGTCACCTATTACGAGCCGGTGTTCGGCCGTGAGCTCGAATGGATCATGTTGGAGGCCGTACGCCGCATCGGTGCCGGAGAGGGTGGGTCGTATCTGCTCCGGCTGAGCACGAAGCCCGTCGACCAGTCGTTATTCCCGGAGCCTGCCAATGCGGTGGACCGGGACGCGCTACGGCGGGCTGTGATCGACGGCTGCTACCGCCTGCGCCGGGCTCCGCCGGATGCCCTCGCGGTCGTCCGCATTTTCGCCGTCGGTGCCATGGTTCCCGAGGCTTTGCAGGCGGTGGAGCCATTGGAACGAGAGGGTATCGGGGTCAATCTTTACACCGTTACCAGCCCTGACCTGCTGTACAGGCGCGTGCGAGCCATAGGCAATTCAGAGATGTTCAAACGCGGGTCATGCCCAGATGAAACGACCTGCTTTCCTTGGAAGGATGAGGGGAAAGATGAGATCGACGGGCCGATCGTCACCGTGATGGACGGGCATCCCCACGCGCTCGCGTTCATCGGCTCGGCAACGGGTCGTAGGACGATCAACCTGGGTGTTGGCTCATTCGGACAGTCCGGATCGAGAATCGAGCTGTATCGACAATTTAACATCGACACGGAGTCGATAATGGCCGCTGCGATGGCTGTATGCGATGGATGAGTCGGGGCCGCTCGCAAGGGTTTTGGGACAAGGTGGGTGATCAACCGCGCAAAAGCGAACTCGAGTCGTTTCTTAGGAGTGAGGGCTGGCTCAGAGGATTTCAATGACGGAAACGCTGGTTCCATTGTGGTGCGCGTCTGGTGGTTTGATCGACCCCAAATCGACAACCGATGAAGCCGAGGTGAGGGCGTTCGTACGGAAATGCGTCGATCATGGTGTCACAAGGCTATTTCCTAGTGGCGGTACGAAGATGCTGGTCGACGCAGCGCGCGATTCAAATATCGAGGTGGACCCCTATGGTGCGTTCAACGCTCATGGGGGAACGTCCGCCAACCACGACTGGTCCGTCAAATACACCGTCGCGCGATTGGGATCGGCTGAAGCACGTGTCATTCTCGATCAACACCGTCCAATCTATAGCCCGTCGAGACTTGAGCCGCGCATAAGCGATTTTGCCAAGGCGCACCCGGAGTATCGGACTAAGTCGCGCTTCGGAACGGACACACTGGCGCCCGACACCGGGATCTCGTTGTCTCTTGCATTCCCGGAGGTAAGGACTTTCGAGGAAGAAAAGTTCCTAAG
>JACQUF010000205.1 GCA_016210435.1 Chloroflexota bacterium | reverse complement strand
GTCAAAGGCGAGCCAATCGACCTGACCCCGCCGTTCACGAAGAACGACGCTGGCGACGACCCGGACACGTCAGCGGGCGCCAAATACACGACAATCATCCAGTACCAGGACGCCAAGCAGTTCCTGTCCGACGTTCCGTGGACAATCGCATTTGTCGGCGACAACGACAGCGACAACCTTCTCGAGGACAACGAGAAGGCGGAGATCACCGTGTGGCTGCTCCAGAGGGACAACACGATAACGAACGCGACCGATACGAACGGCGTCAAGTTGTACTCCTCAGGTGGTAAAGGGATCACCGACGGGACCAAGCTCCTCGTCGAGAGCGGCAAGTTCACCCTCCAGGCGAAGCCCGCTCAGGGTTCCGTGCTCACGATGGAAAGAACGGCGCCCTCACAGCTCGACACAGTCATGGACCTCAGGTAAGCCCTTTCCTCGCTCCGTCCAGCTGGTAGGAAGACGCCGGTCCATCTAGACCGGCGTCTTCGTTTGGTGCGCCATCTCGACTACTGGATCAACCGGTACTCCACGCCGGTAACCTGATAGACAGATGCGGCGCGCTCGTCGAATGTAAGGAGCGTCGCACCCGATTCCTTCGCTGTCATCGCGACGAGCGCGTCATAGATGGCGCCACCGGCGATCGCATGTTCCGTGGCCACGGACAGCAGAGTGTCGTACCCATCGCTGCTGAGCGCCAATTTGGGATCGGGAAAATGATGCCGGAGGAAACGAAGGACCAGATTGGCGGGAACCCTTTGAGGCGGAGGCATCCGCGTGAGTACGGAGAACGACTCTACCGCGACATGACCGATTAGTGCGGTCACGTTCTCAAGGGCGCTGCGGGCGTCTGTGTGTCGCTCATGCCACCTTGCAAATGCCGCCACAACGACAGACGTGTCGGGAGTATTCAACGACGGAGCCGTTCCAGGAGCTCACGCACGTCGTTCGTGGTGAGAGGGGAGACCTCGTCGCTTTCGATCTCTGCCGCCAGAAAACCGCGCCGTTCTATCAGCCGCATCTTTTTGGATGCGGGTTCAATCTCAATACGCCCGTTGCGGAGGGTGATGTTGAGATCCTCACCTCCTCGCAGACCGAGCTCGTCGCGGAGCGGCTTGGGTATCACCAGTCGTCCCGCTCGATCGATGGTAGTCTTCATGGCACTATCTTACCAGGAATTATGGTAAACAGAAGTAAATGGCAAGCGTGTGCTGGACCTCGGCTGCGGGGCCGGGCAACTCGCGCACGATCCCGCAACGAATGGGGCTGCCGATGGGGTGGGCGTCGACCTGTCGGAGCGGATGCTGTCGCCGGCGCAGGCCGAATGGACCCACCCGAACGTCACGTACCAGCGTGCGTCGATCGAGGAGGTCGCGTTCCCGCCCGATCGCTTCGACCTCGTCGTGAGCTCCCTGGCGTTCCACTATGTGGACGACGCGGGAATGGCCGTGCGGATCTCTCGGTGGCTTGCGCCCGGCGGCCTTCTAGGCTATTCAACCGAGCATCCGATGTTCACAGCGCGCCTGCCGGGCGACGGCTGGGCGCTTTCCACGCTGATCAACGGTCTCGTGAATGGCCGATCCGCTCAATCCGCTCTTGAGTAGAGGTGGGCGGTTCCACAACGGGCAGATTGCGCAGCGCGGCGATCGTAGCTCGCAAGGTTCCGACGAAGCCGTGGCAGTCTGGACACGCCGCGAGGTGAATCCGTATGCGCTCAGCCAGCGGGGCAGGAGCGTCGCCATCCAGGAAATCGGAGGCGTGTTCGCGCACCTCGTCGTGTGCGCTCCGGGCTCTCCGTCTGAATAGATGAAATCGTCCCATTCTCTTATCCACGTCGCTCGACGATCTTCTCTTGCTCAATAAGATGCGTGATGATCGGCGCGGGTGCGACCCACCCAATCCGCGCCGGGACCATCTATGATCTAAGGCCGCGTTCGCGTCCGGCATTGTACCCACGTTAGGCGAAGTCGAAGAGCGCGCTTGATCGGCCAGCTCGAACGCGCTTCGATATGATGCCGCGTGTGTCGGCGGCGGCGCCACATCAAAGGACCGCGCTATTGCCTTCAAGTAATCCGCCTGATTCAGTTCCGGGATCGGACCGCCCCGTTGGCGCGTCGGCTGATTCAGCGGGCGCAGACTTCGCACAGATAGTGGAAGCACACTCCAAGTTCGTTTACAACGTGGCCTTTCGGATGATGGGAAACCACGCGGACGCCGAGGAGGTAGTGCAGGAAGCCTTCCTGTCGGCATACCGGGCCCGGGACCGCTTCCGTGGCGCATCGCAGGTCACGACCTGGCTGTATCGCATCACGGTGAACGCCTCCCTGATGCGTCTTCGCAAGAAAAGCCGAAAGGTGGAGGTGCCAACGGACCCTGCCGAAATGACGCGCGCCTACGATTCGCCGGACCGAAGAGCGACGCCTGATCAGGCCGTACTCTCACAGGAGCTGGCCGAAAAGTTGCAGGCGGCAATCGCGAATCTACCGCCAGACCAGAGGGCCGCGGTCGTCCTCCGGGACGTTCAAGGGCTATCGAATGAAGAAGCCGCCGCTGCCCTCGATATTTCATTACCGGCGTTAAAGACCAGGCTCCATCGAGGGCGCGTTGCGCTCAGGGAAGTACTTGCCCCTTATGTCTCGCAAAGCTGACCACCGCGATTCGGCACAGTCGTTGCACCGGCGGAGGAAGGCCTTCGTTGATGGTGCGTCCACGATGCAGCGCATGGCGTTCGCACCGCTTTCGGACGGCCGGAATCTAACCATTCGTACGGCTCTACACGCC
>JACQUF010000218.1 GCA_016210435.1 Chloroflexota bacterium | reverse complement strand
TCATCACTTCCTCGACTGCGGAATGAACGTGCAGGAGGCAATCGAGGCGCCCAGGTTCCGCTTCTACGAGGCGGGCAAGCTCCACATGGAGGGCCGCTTCCCGTCTTCGGTCGTCGCGGCGCTTCGACGACGAGGTCACCGGCCGGAAGTGGTCGCAACCTGGACGCGTAACGTGGGGGGCGGCCACGGGATCGAGATAGACCCGGCGAGTGGCGCGTACGCCGGTGGCGCCGATCCGCGGCGCGACGGAATCGCCGCAGGATTCTGACCTTTGATCCCCTCGCCCGCCCTGGCGGGAGAGGGTGTAGTCCCGACATGTCGGGACGAGGGTGAGGGGGATACGCAAACACTGAAGGACCGAATCGGGTTCGATGCGGGCAGCCGCAAGCTCGAAGACGCCCTCGCGTGGGCGATTTCGAACGGGATTCGCCACGTGGATTTCAACGCGGACATCGGGCCGAACCACGTCCACGAATGGAGCGACCTCCGGACGGAGTCGGTGAAGCAGACCTGCGAGGCCAGGGGCGTTGAGGTCGTGCTGCACACGCTCTCAGGAGTTAACGTCGCCGAGTTTTCGCCGATGGTCTCACCCGCGGCGGACCAGTACCTGCAGGTCAACCTTCGGCTGGCACAGCGACTCGGCTGTAAGCGCATGATCGTGCACGGCGGCTATCACTTCGGAAACAACGTCGGCGAACGCAAAAAGTCTTCGATCGAACGTCTGAAGCGGTTAGTCCCGCATGCAGAACGGGCAGGCGTCACCCTGTTGCTGGAGAACCTGAACCGGGAGCCCGACAACGCCGAGGTCCATTACCTCGCCCACAACGTGGAGGAGTGCCGGGCCTATTTCGACGCCATCAAGTCCGAGAGATTCGGATGGGCGTTTACGGTCAATCACGCACATCTGGTGCCTGAGGGGATCGACGGGTTCCTTGACGAGTTCGGCATCGCACGGGTTGGGGAGGTCCGCCTGGCCGATTGCCGTGGCACACATGAGGAGCACCTTTTGCCGGGCCAGGGAACGATCAACTTTAAGCGTGTGTTCGAGCGCCTCGAGCGGCTCTTCTACAAGGGCCACTACTCCATGGCATTTGGGACTGATTCCGACAAGCTCGCCGCCCGGGAATTTTTCGTCGGGCTGCTGTAACCGACTCGCTGCTTTCCCCGGGATCGCACGTCAGACGAACCTCCTCCCTCCGGAGGGAGGAGGTCTGGAGGTGGGGGAGGTCGGCGCGATCGCACCGTACTGTCCGCTGTACCAAATGCCACTCCTCCACCCCCCCTCCCCCTCCTTCCCAGAGCGCGTTGACCGGCGGGGAGGCCGCCCTTACGATGCGGACGGCCCCATTGAATGAATATCGAGCAGACACCCTCCCTGAAACGCACACAGCTTTATCACGCCCATCTGAAGGCGGGCGCAAAGATGGTGCCGTTCGCTGGCTGGGAGATGCCCGTCAGCTACCCGCGCGGGATCATCAGCGAGGTCAAGTCTGTACGCCATGCCGCGGGCATGTTCGACGTCTCACACATGGGGAGGCTCACCGTCAAGGGCAGGAACGCAGCGCAGTTCCTCGGGACCGTCTGCAGCGCCGACGTACCCGGGCTGGCCCCCGGCCGGTCGAAATACCACGTGATCTGCAACGAACAAGGCGGCATCATCGATGACGCGGTCGTCTACCGTCTCACAGAGGATGAGTGCCTGCTCGTCGTCAATGCGGGCAACAAAGAAGGCGTCCTGGGATGGACCGGGCGCCAGGCACGGTCGATGGACGCCGTCGAAATAACGGACCTGAGCGGCGATCTCGCGATGATCGCCGTCCAGGGTCCGCAGGCCGTACCGACCCTGGACCGGATCTCCGCTGGTGGCGCATCGAAAATCAGGCCTTTCCGGATTGGCGAAGTGGCGATCCAGGGCGCGCGCATGCTCGCCGCCAGGACCGGTTACACCGGCGAGGATGGGTTCGAGATCATGCCACCCTCAGACCGCGCCGGGGCGCTCTGGGACCTGCTGCTTCGGGAGGGGATCGAACCGTCTGGCCTGGGCGCCCGCGACGTGTGCCGCCTGGAAGCCGGCCTGATGCTCCACGGCGTCGACATGACGGTGGAAAACAATCCAATCGAGGCAGGGCTGGAACGCTTCCTCTACCTCGACGGCTCGGGGTACGTCGCAGGCCAGGCATTGAAGCGGATAAAGTCGGAAGGCACAAGGCGGATAATCGCCGGCTTTCGCACTTCTGGCCGGGCGATCCCACGCCACGGCCAGAATGTCCTGAAAGACGGCAAGCCGGTGGGTATCGTGACGTCAGGTACGCACTCTCCCACGCTTGACTCTGATATAGGCATGGGCTACGTTGACCGGATTTGTGCAGCCCCCGGAACCAGGTTGCAGATCGACGTGCGCGGCCGGCTCGCCGACGCGGAAGTCGTGCCGCTTCCCTTTTACAAGAGCAGTCGAGGTTAGGGCACGAGGAGAATGGCTGAAAACCCATCCGACAGGAAGTACACAAAGGAGCACGAGTGGGCGCGTGTCGAGGGACCCAACGCCACGGTGGGGATCACTCACTTCGCCCAGGACTCGCTCGGGGACATCGTCTACCTCAATCTTCCCGAGGTCGGATCGACCGTCAAGCAGTTTGCAAAGATGGGCGAGGTTGAGTCGGTCAAGGCTGTCAATGACCTCTACTCGCCGATCAGCGGCAAGGTGGTCGATCGAAACGAGGAAGCTCTCAGCAATCCCGATATCGTCAACAAGGAGCCGTTCGGCAAGGGGTGGCTGATCAAGGTCCAGCTCTCCAACCCCTCGGAAGTCGAAAAATTAATGGACGCCGGGGCGTACGGCGACATGACCGCGAGCGGGCACTAGGACCCGTGAGTACCAGAACAAAGCAGGCGGCTGCTACCTTCTCGCCGTATATTCCGAACACCGACGAGGATCGCGCGGAAATGCTCGGCGTTATAGGCGTCGAGCAGTTCGAGGACCTGATTACCGATATACCCTCGAGCAAGCGATCTCCAAAGATCCGGCTGCCACCTGCCACGCCCGAGCTGAACCTGACGCGAGAGTTGGCGGCGGTCGCGGAGCGAAATCACCACGCTGGCGTGTACTCCTGCTTTCTGGGAGGCGGCGCCTACCGCCATTTCATACCCGCGGTCGTGAAGCGCATCGTGTCGCGGGGTGAGTACATGACCTCGTACACCCCCTAC
>JACQUF010000214.1 GCA_016210435.1 Chloroflexota bacterium | reverse complement strand
GTGCTGCATGTCCTGGATCGTAAGGAGGAGGCGATCGAAGTGCTAGAAGCGCTGGCGCTAGGCGAAGGGGAGTTTGCGCAGCGAGCGCAGACGTACCTGGCGTCGATTCGGGATGCGTAAGCCTTCGAGAATATCTTTGCTCTTTCTTCGTGCCACGCGAGCTGTCGACACGGACTCACGGTGGCTGATGTCTAACTGAATGTCGCGTCCGGACAACCTCAGACGGGTGCCGGAGTAATCACCGGGCCAAGCGAAGTTCTCAAGGACAAAGGTCTTGACGATGAGCGAACTAGTTGTGGATCTGGCAACAGCGCTGTCTTGGCCAGCGTTCGGGGTACCCGCTGTGTTCTTGTTTCGCAAACCGCTTGCGCAGTTCTTCGACGCGGTCAGGGCGCGGGCTACGAAGTTTTCCGTCTTAAACGTCGGCGTCGAATTGACTTCGGGCATCGCGGCTGCGCCCATTCCTTTGCTTGAAGACATTCAGTGCGCGCCGTCGTCTACGCAAATCAGCGATTCTGCAAGGGCAATGCCGGAACAAGTGCAGGAAACACGGCTGCTGATTTCGCTGTCATCAATATCGGCTGCGGCCAAGAGTGGGTGACGTCGCGCCTGTACATAGCGGCTGAAATGCTTGAGCGGATGCGTGGAGTCAGGGGTTTTGGTCTTCGTCGAGAGGGCACAGCGAAGCGACCGAAGGTTCGTCGCACTTGCTCCCACGGCTAGGGTAAGGTGGGCGCTTGCACGCAAGTATCCCTGGCTCGAGGTGGCCCTTGCCCGCGCATACGCCGAGCACGTGCCGACTGGCGTGCCTGGTCAGCTTCCCTGCTGCATATTGTGGATCTTGCGTCCCATGTTTCATCAGACGCATCGCGCTTGAACGCAGCGGTAGTGACCCCACTCCCTATGGTGAAGACCTGTGGACGGTTGATGTTGGCGCTCTTGCAGGAGATAACGAAGGGAGGCGCAATCTGGTCGACCTAGCGGAATTCGAATTGAGAATCGATCGAATGCCGCCGACTGAAATCCTTCATGAATGGCCAGAACTGATATTGGGACCGGAAATACAACCAGCGTTGACCCCCGAGGCAAAGGCACTGGTTTGACAAGCCCTGCTAGCGGGTCCGATCTCGGGAATTTTACTGGTTGGGCGTCGTCCTCCGCCTCCCTGCAGATGCTCCCGGAGCCGCTGGCGGACGATCTCACTCGATCGATCGCGGCCGGACGAAAGGCCGGGGTGGTGTTCCTCGCCAAGGGCAGCCCCGAGAGCATCTTCCGCTCCACAGTCGCCGAGGCGATCACTTCGCTGGCCCACCGGCATAGCCTCCTGATGGACTTCCTCGTGAGAGGTCCGTACTACGACCGTGGCAGGATCCCGGCAGATAGACGCGCAGACCACGTAACCGACGAAGAGTGCGCGAAAGCGATTCGCTTCGTGTTCGGCGGCGTCGTCAACGCCTTCAAGGGCCGCCTGACGGAACTGCTCGCTGTTGAGCCCTGTGTTGATCTTGTCGGCGACTGCATGGCGAACGGACTGTTCCCCGGGGACGCCAGACTGTACGTCGGAGACGCCGTACGCGTTCGAGGGATGTCTCGCGACGCCTTCCGCAAGGGCGCGGACATGCACGTCATCTCTGTGCAGGCCGGAGCGATGACCGTCCACGGCGTGATGGAAGTCAAGTCATATTCGGCCCCAGCCGATCGGATCCAAGCGCAGTTGGAGCGCCACGTCAGCCGGTTGCGGCGGGGCTTTGTAGTCAGCGGAAATCCCAGTCGTTCCGGGAACGTGGACCACACTCCTATCAAGTTCTGGGTGTTGCCGGCGTCGTGGAAGCTGTCGCGCCGCTTCGAGTTCCGGCCGTCTGAGGGAAGCCAATCGACGTTGATCGTCGACGAGTCGCTTCCGGTCACCGGAGTCGACGTTACGAGCGATGCGGACGGCGTTTGGAGGATCAAGCTTGGCTGGTCCCAAGAAGCCTTGGCAGCAGCCGCGCACGAATTGAGCTTCTGGTACATGGAGAGGCTCGGCGAGTATGCCTTCTCGCAGCGCCAGTCGCCGTGGCCGGAGATGCCTCCAGCCGCGGCGGGTAGAAACGCAGCAAAGCTGTCGCTCTACTATGCGATCCTCCGAATGCGAGGAGGAGACGAGCAAAAGGCGATTGCGTTGTACAACAGCTATGGATTCGGCTACGCGTTGGGATCGAACTTCAAGGATCGACATGGCCGACGCGCGATGCTGTGGCCAGATGACCTGCGGGAGATCGCTGCGACCGGCGTGACCAAACACGGATGCATGGTCCTGTAAGTCGCATCGGTCCTAACGGCCATACCCGGACGAACGGTGATGGCTTCGTCAGGGGGTGATCCGGACCAAATTCGCCACTCCGCGCTCGGAACGGTGCCCCCGGATACGGCTCGTTCCGTTTATCGTTCGCCCCGGAAGCTTGGACTCCGCGCCGTGCCAGCGATCACGTGGAGAAATGTTGGTACTTCCGGCAATGAGGTTGAACGGCGGGGTCGGCGCTCGCGGAAGGCCGGTGGCGGGTCGCCACGCCAACGGCGACGGACGACGTACCAATTGGGTCTCGGACGTGGTTCCGACCCACGGGACGGTGGCTCCGACCGGCGACGAGGCCGGGTCTAAGCGCGGGTCGCTATGCGCTCGGATCACGGCCCGATGTGTAGCCGTCTTCTCCGGGCTTCGTTCTCGCAACGGCGCTGATCGCCGCCCGGGGTTCTTTCGGAGTGGCTCGACATGTGGCCGGCTCCTGCTTTGGACTGGGGGGCCGCCCATGTTTTGCGGACTGGTCTCGGATCGTCTTGCCTTTGAGACTCGCCATCGCAACTCGGATTCGGCTTCGTCATCCTTGACCCTGGCCAACTTCGTGTAGCCGGAAGGTTCTCGCGTGCGACGTCTGAGAAGAAGTCGAACGTAACCCGCCCCGCAGGCGAATGCTGCGCCTACCGTCCAGGACAAGGC
>JACQUF010000203.1 GCA_016210435.1 Chloroflexota bacterium | reverse complement strand
CGGGCCGCCTCGCCCCGCTCCTTCTTGACGCTCTCCGGCACCTGGCCGGGCATCGCCGCCGCGGGCGTGCCCGGCCGGACGGAGAACGGGAAGACGTGCATCTTGGAGAACCCGACCGACCGGGCGAACTCCAGTGACTCGTAGAACTCCGCGTCCGTTTCGCCGGGGAAGCCCACCATGAAATCGGTCGTGATGGCCGCGTCCGGGACGCGGGCGCGTATTCGCCCGGCCAGCTCGCCGTACTGCCCGGCCGTGTAGCCCCGGCCCATGCGGGCCAGCGTGGCGTCGCACCCGCTCTGGAGCGGCAGGTGGACGTGGCGGGCCAGTCGCCCGCCGGCCATGAGGTCGAGCAGGGCTTCCGGGAAATCGCGCGGCTCGACGGAGCTGAGCCGCAGCCTCCGGATGCCCGTCTCGTCGAGTATACGTCGTATCAGGTCGACCAGCGCCGTCCCGCCGGCCGAGCGGTATTTGCCCATGTGTATGCCGGTGAGGACCACCTCGCGGTAGCCCTCCTCGACGCGCGCCGCGATCTCCGCCACCACCCGATCGGCCGGCGCGCTTTCCGGGCCGCCGCGGGTGTAGGGGACGATGCAGTACGAGCAGAAAGCGTCGCAGCCGTCCTGGACCTTCACGAAGGCGCGGGTGCGCGGAGCGTGCGCCCGGCAATGGGAGCAGGGGGACGCAACCTCCGCCTGACCCGGCCGTCCCAGTGCCCCGTCGAACGCCCGCGCGACCTCGTCCTGCTTGCCTTTACCCAGGAGCAGGTCCACCTCCGGCATTCGTTCCACGTCCTGAGGAGCCGCCTCGACCAGGCAGCCGGTGACGGCAACGCGTCCGGCAGGGTTGAAGCCCTTCGCGCGCCTTATAAGTTGGCGGGACTTCCGGTCCGCGACGTGGGTGACGGTGCAGGTGTTGATGAGGTAGAGGTCCGCCCGCTCACCGAACTTGACCAGGTCGTAGCCGGCGTCGCGCAGCCTGCGGGACATGGCCTCGCTTTCCGTCTGGTTCACCTTGCACCCGAGAGTGGCTACAGCCACTTTCGGGTGTAGTAGGGGGGCCTGGGATTCACCCCCGGCCGGCCGCGCAGCCGTGAAGGCTGCGGCTACATTCTGGTGTGGTGAGCAAGCCTTACCAGGTTCGGCAAGAGGAGTATCGCGGTCCATTGGCTCTTCGCCCGATGTATTATTCACCGGCGGAGTCACGTCTGCACACCTCTCACATCATAGGCCTGGTGGGGACGACGGATGCGCGCTATACGCTATACAAACGCTAAACGGAAAAAGCTCATCTGGCAACGCAAATGAGCTTCAGCAAGTCAAGTGGACCCACCAGCGCACAGCCGGTAGTATACCACATTTAGCTATGAGCCGTCAGCGGTCAGCAGTCAGCTATCAGCTTTCAGCACTCAGCAGTCAGTAATCAGCGATCAGCCGTCAGCGGTCAGCCATCAGCATTGTCATTCTGAGTATCCCAGGGTTCCGGGAACCCTGGGCAAGGCACAGAAACTTGAAGTTTCTGAACAGCGGAACGTAGTGGAGCGAAGAATGACAGCACTGATCGCTGACCGCTGACCGCTGATAGCTGATTGCTAATATGCTATAATTCCCCGGCCTCACACGGTTGAGATTGCTGATGAGAAGGGAGGTCACAATCAAATGGCAGCAGGATCGAAGGCACAGGAGATAATCGCCGACCTCGAGCAATCGCAGGCGGAACTTCTGAAGCAGGTGGAGGGGATCACGCGGGACGAGCTGGCGTTCCGGCCCGGGGAAGAGGAGTGGACGATAGGCCAGCTCCTCGGTCATCTGCCGTACTGGGAGAAGTGGTACATCTCTCAAGTCGAGCAGACGCTCGGCACGGGCCAGGGCGAGTGGCAGGAGGGGAACCAGGCGCCCGAGACGACGGATTCGCAGGCGGCGCTGTCCGAGCTGAAGGCGGTGCGGGCGCGCTCCATCGCGCGGATAGGGAAGCTCAGCGACGCCGATCTGGCCACCAGCGCTGTCTTCGGCGGCTACGGCAGGCTGACCGTCGGCGAGCTCCTGGGCAAGATGACAGGCCACGAGCACGAACACGCCGCGCAGATAGCGGCGAACAGGCGGCAGTCGAAGGAGAAGTAGGGGCAAGAGGCAGTGCGGAGGGTCAAGGGTCAAGGGGCAAGGAGACGAAAGGAATCCACGAAGGAACGCGAACGTCTTATTACTTAGTGTTTCTTCGTG
>JACQUF010000028.1 GCA_016210435.1 Chloroflexota bacterium | reverse complement strand
GCGACGCCCCAACCCACGGCGACGCCACCGGCTGAGCCGACTCCGCAGCCGACACCGACACCGCAACCCACGGCCACGCCGCCGGTCTTTCCGACCGCGGTGCCCACGCCGACGCCGGTGGATGTCAGTTCGCTGTTGCGAGACCCGCAGCGCGCCTACAACAAGGTTCGGCTCAGCGTTGTCGAGGTCCGGAGGAACGGGAGCCGCGGTTCAGGATGGGCGATTGAGCCGGGCTGGATCATTACGAACGCGCACGTGGTCGAAGGCGATTCGACGGTCACGGTGCGCGTGCCCACCGATTCCGGCGGTTTCCGTGACCTCACCGGCATGGTCCGCGGACGGGACACGCGCCGCGATATCGCCGCCGTCCAGGTGGAACACGGTTTGAAGCCGATTCCCCGCCGGGTAATAACATCCAGTGACGGCGGATTGCCCATCCTGAAAATCGGGTACTCGACCGGGGCCGGGTCGCAGCCCAGCGTGGATGACGGCATCGTATCCACGGTCATCCGGCATACCGGGTCCACGCTTGGGTCAGGGACGGCATCGCTGGACGACGGGGGAGGCGGCACGACGGGAATTTCGCTGATCGTGACAGCCGCCGCCGCCGACCCGGGAGACAGCGGCGGCCCGATCGTGGACTACGACGGCGTTGCGGTAGGGATGATCTTCGGCGCGGTCGTGTCGGCAGGCGAGAAGCGTGTCATCGGCCAGCAGCAGGCGATCGGCGTGCGCGACATTAATCTCGTGTGGGAAGACCTCAAGCGGGGAATCGACACGACTAACCGCTAGGCTACTTCCCCCGGAATAATGTCAGCACAAAGCGGGAGCACGAGTTGTACGCCCTGACCATCGCAGGCGGCCGCGGGGAACGCCTGAAGCCATTCACGGACACGCTGCCGAAGGCGATGATCCCCGTGAACGATCGCCCGCTCATCTCCTACCAGGTCGTCTGGCTCAGGCGGCAAGGCGTGACCGACGTCGTGTTCCTGTGCGGCTATCTGGGTGAAAAGATCCAGGAATATTTTGGAGACGGCGCGCGGTTCGGGATTCGAGCCCATTATTCCGTAGAGCAGGAGCCCCTCGGCCGAGGCGGCGCGGTGCGCAAGGGGCTCGCGCTGGTGCCGGAGTCAGAAAAGCTGGTCGTGGTGGCGAACGGCGATAACGTAACGGACCAGCCCCTCGGACCGCTGATCGATCTCCATCACGCGAAGGGTGCGATGGCAACGATGATGCTCGTGCCCTACCCGAGTCAGTACGGCGTGGTCGAAGCCGGCGACGATCAGCTTGTAACTGCTTTCGTCGAAAAGGGACGGCTCCCGTTCTGGATCAATGCAGGCAACTACGTGTTCGATCGCGCCATAGGGCCGCTGCTGCCTGAGAAAGGAGACCACGAGACCACGACTTTCCCAATCCTTGCGGAACGAAGGCGGCTCGCCGCTCTCAAGTCGCGGGCATTCTGGATGACCGTCGACTCGTCGAAGGACCTGCGCGAAGCCTCGGAGCGCCTGATGATGGCGCCAGCGACCGCGCCACCGGACCAGCCTCGCGGCTAGTTACCGGCGGGCTCGTCATGATGTCCCGAGCCTTCAAGTGGTCTGCCATGCGACACGATCGGCCCGTCTAGGGGGACGCGCCCGTTTTCGTGCCTCCACCGGCTTGTCCGTTCGGGTCCGTCAGAAATTTGAAAAGTTCGCTTTCTGAGGAGAGGACCACAGTCGAGTCGGTGGCGATGATTTTCTTGTAGGCCTCGAGCGACCTCTGGAAGTCATAGAACTCGGGGTCTTTCCCGAGTTCCTTGGCGAGGATTTCGATCGCCTGTCCCTCGCCCTCGCCGCGTATCCTGGCTGATTCACCCTGCGCCTCGTTGACGAGGATCGTGACCTGCCGGTCTACGTCGGCGCGGATCTGCGCGCTCTGCTGTTCACCTTCCGCACGCAGCCCCGACGCGATCCTCTCTCTTTCCGCCTGCATCCGGGCAAACACGCTTTCCTCGATGTCAGGCGGAAAATCCGCGGCTTTGATCCGGACATCGATTATCTCAATGCCGAAGCGGCTGGCAACCGGTACGAAGTAGCCGACTTCGAAGTTCGCGAGGGTCGCCGGGCGCGCTTCACGTTCCAGCGCGCTCAGTTCGTCTGCCGTCGGAGAACGGCGAACCCCCGTAGGAACGCCCTCCCTGCGCTCGGAGAGAATGATCGTGAGCTGTGTGTCCCGCAACCCGCGGGGCAGGCCGACGGCCTGCTCGCGCCCAATGTCCGTTCGATTGCTTGCAAGTGTCACCCTGCGCATGATCTCGTCACGAGCGTCCTTGATGACCTGGGCCTGGTCATCCAGTGCCACTTCCCGCCGCAGCTCGGACGCAACAATGTCGCCGACCCTTGCGTCTGCGCTCAGTTCGCTCCGTAAGGTCTTGAAGAAGAGGACCACGTCCACAATCCGGTAGCGTGCATACGCGTCAATCACCAGCGTCCGCTTGTCCTTGGTCAGAAGAGGCGCAGCGGGGGCGTCATAGCGGAGCAGGCGGCGGTCGAAGCGCGTCACATGTTCCACGAACGGCGTTTTGGTATATAGGCCGGGGGCGGTACGCACCGCTTCCACCGCGCCGAACCGGGTGACAAGTCCGACCTGCGTCTGGTCGATTGTGTAGAAGACCTGCGGGATCAGGATCGCCGCAACAATGATCAAGATGATCAGCAGGATGAGGCCTCTCACTTCGACGCCCCTCCTGCCGGAGTAGGTACCAGCCCGCCAAGTGGCAGGAACGGCACGATCCCGGTCGTCGCCCCGGGATCCACGATGAACTTATTTATCCCGGGCAGGATCTCCTCCATGGCTTCCAGGAAAAGGCGGCGCCTCGTGATGTCGGGCGACTTCTGATAACCCTCCAGCAGTTCCCGGAATCCTTCAGCTTGGCCAGTCGCGAGTGCGATCCGGCCCTGCTTGAAACCTTCGGCTTCCTGCTTGATCTGGACCGCCTGGCCAAGCGCCTTGGGGATCTGGGCCGCCTGATAGGCCTGGGCCTGGTTGATGAAGCGCTCCTTGTCCTCACGCGCTTTGACGACATCCTCGAACGCGGCCCGTACCTCAGTCGGCGGATTCACGTTCTGGAGCAGCACCTGCTGGATCTGGATGCCCGCGTCGTATTTCGACAGCAGCTCTCCCATGAGCAACAGCGTCTCCTGCTGGACTCGCTCCTTCTCGGTCGTCAGGACGTCGTCAATCGCCCGCTGACCGACGACCTGGCGCAGCGCGGTCTCAAATACGTCGCGAAGCGTCCGGCCGTCCGGGTGCCCTGCCGGTACGCCCCGTTCGGGCTCGCCGGGGTCGCCCACGCGGAACAGGTACCTCGGCAGATCGACGATCCGGTACTGGACCACTGCCTGGACATCGACGATGTTGATATCACCAGTGATCATCAGCGACTCAGAAGGCACGGTCTGCGCGACCGTAGAGCTTTCCTGGCCGCTGCGGAATCCGAGTTCGAGGCGCCTGGTCTCGGTGATGGTCACGACGTCCCGGCGGCCAACCGGCGAGGGCCAGAACCAGTGAAGGCCTGCTTCCGTCACCCCGGTGAATCTTCCGAAGGTCCGGAGGGCGCCCTGCTGTCCGGGATCTACGGTATAGAAACCAGAAGCCAGCCATCCGGCGCCTGCGATGAGCAGGATCACCACGATGAGGATGGCGATGACTCCGCCGCCGCGGCCCCCCAGGGCG
>JACQUF010000212.1 GCA_016210435.1 Chloroflexota bacterium | reverse complement strand
GGCTCTTCTCTTCCTGAGCGCCGGCAGCGTCAACCCTGCGTCGGGAACGTTCGACATGAAGTACATGGGCGGGTTGCGCAAGTACATGCCGGTGACCTACGCGGTAACGGTGATCGGGGGCCTCAGCCTCGCCGGGATCTTTCCACTGGCCGGTTTCTGGAGCAAGGACGAGGTTCTGGCAGGCGCCCTGGACAACGGGACAACCATCGGCATCGTAGCGTTCATCCTCGGGCTCACCGCGGTCGTCATGACCGCTTTCTACATGTTCCGGGCCGTTTTCATGACATTCCATGGAAGCTGGAGGGGCGGCGTCGAAGCCGAAGCGGCAGCGGGCGTTCCGCCTGAGGCTGCCCCCTCGCACGATCCGCAACCGGAAACGGCAGAACGGGGTGGTCACGCCGTCCAACCCGCCCCGATGCACGCGGCGACTGCTGCCCGGGATGAAAACGGTCACGCGGCCGTACACCTGGCGGAATCCCCGCTCGTCATGGTTCTCCCCATGGTCGCCCTGGCTGTGCTTTCGATCGTTGCCGGCGCGCTCGTGAACCCGCCATCCGACCTCGCCACGGTCGACAAACACGCGTTCGGCGAGTACCTCGGCGATAACGAGGCGGTATTTACGACGCACGAAGCGGCGATCGAGGCGGGCGCCGAACCCGAGTTCAATTTCCCGGTCGCACTGGTCTCGACCGCGCTCGCGCTTGCAGGGATCGGCGCGGCATTCGTGCTCTACGGGCGTGGGAGACGAGACGTGCCCCTGCCGGCAGCCCTCCAGCCCGTGCATCGCCTGCTCTATCGCAAGTACTACTTCGATGAGCTGTATGAGCAGGTCATAGTGACGAAGCTGTTCTACAGAAAGTTTGTGGCGATCATCGAGTGGATCGACACGCACTGGGTCGACGGTGCGAACTACCGTATCTCGACCTGGACGGGCCACACGGGCCGCGCCCTCGCGCAGCTGCAAAACGGCCAGGTGCAGACGTACGGCGTCGCCATCTTCCTGGGCGTGATCGTGACCCTCGCGGCCTATTTCCTGTGGGGCGCCTAACCTGTGGGGCGCCTGGCCGGCGAATGAGCTGACGAAAGCATGTTTTCGGGCCTGCTGACCGCAATCGTCTTCCTGCCCGCGGCAGCCGCGATCCTGATCGGGCTCTTCATGCGCCGCGACCAGATGATCCGGTGGTTTGCAATAGGCACGACCGTGACCGTGCTCGGCCTCACGATCGTCCTGTTCGCCGCCTACGACCGCACGGCCGGTGGCTTCCAGTTCATCGACCGCATCGAAAACTGGATACCTGTCCCGGGATTCCAGGCCGAGTACATCCTCGCCGTCGACGGCTTGAACCTGCCCCTGGTGCTCCTCACCGGCATCCTGGGATGCGCGGCCGCCTTCGCCTCCTGGCGGATAGAGACCCGTGTGAAGGAGTACTTCATATGGCTGCTCATCCTTCAAACGGCAGTGACCGGAGTCTTCGTCGCCCTCGACTTCCTGCTGTTCTTCATCTTCTGGGAGATCGAGCTTTTGCCGATGTACTTCCTCATCTCCATCTGGGGGAGCGGCCGGGCGCAGTATTCCGCGCTCAAGTTCGTCATCTTCACGCTGACCGGCAGCGCGTTCATGCTGGTCGGGATCCTTGGCCTGTACCTGACCGCGGATATCAATACCTTTGCGATGGTTTCGATTCCCGAGGCCGGGATCGTGGGGATACCCGATCTCATTCCTGACGCCCGCCTGCTGCTGCCCGCCGGTCTGCTCTTCGCGTTTCTGTTCATCGCCTTCGCGGTAAAGCTTCCTCTATGGCCGGTGCACAACTGGTTGCCCGACGCGCATACCGATGCCCCGACGGCGGTCAGCGTGATGCTTGCTGGCGTGCTCCTGAAGATGGGCGGGTACGGCATGCTACGGGTCTCCGTCGGCATGTTCACGCAGAGCCCGGGCTTCCAGATCCAGGATGCTGCCTGGCTCCTCGCCGTCCTGGCGGTGATCAGCGTGATCTACGGTGCGATCGTCACGATTCGCCAGACCGATCTGAAGCGGCTCATCGCGTACAGCAGCGTGAGCCACATGGGCTATGTCGTGTTGGGGATATCGTCGGTGGTAGCGGTCGCCAAAGCCGGGACCGGTGGCCTGAACGGGGCGGCCCTGCAGCTGTTCACCCACGGCGTCATCACCGGCCTCCTCTTCGTGCTGGTGGGGATGGTCTACGACG
>JACQUF010000213.1 GCA_016210435.1 Chloroflexota bacterium | reverse complement strand
GACGTCGACTATCCGTGCTTTCTCCTGTGTCGATGGGACCAGAGCATCGGCAGAGAGAACATACTGCAGGTGATCGGACCGAAGCTCACCGAGCTCATCACGGAGCGCATCCTCGGGGAGAACGGCGCATTCGTGCACGATTGGAAAGCTCGCGTCTGCCATCCGATCAGCCAGCGGGTGTACCTGAACCGCGGCGGCAAGTCGCTGCCACGCCCGGCGCCCAGCGTCGACGCCCGGGATGTGGGCCCCGGTCTCGTATTCAAGGGTACCGACTGGCAGGTTACCGCGGCGCTAGCGGAGCACGTCCAGCCGTTCCTGGACTCGCTCGCATATCGCGCAGATACCGCAGCAGGGAGTGTCGTGTTCACCGGCGACACCCAGCCTTGCACGACCGTGATAGACCTTGCCCGCGGGGCCGACACGATGGTCTGCATGTGCTGGAATGACCAGGACGCGATGGACGCGGACGGGGAAGGCCCATTTCAGTGCGGGACCAAAGGGGCGGCCCGCATGGCGCAGGAAGCGGGAGTGAAACGGCTCGTCCTCGCCCATATCGGCCCGAACCTCTCCCGGCACCCGGTCATGGAAAAGGGCATCGGCGACGTCAGGCGCATATTCGATGGCGAAGTCGTCTTCTCCGAAGAGCTGATGGCGCTCGACCTGCCGCGTCTCTGACTGCCGTCCCCGAGCGTGGCCGCGAGTCGTGGGCGGAATCGAAGTCCCTGAGGACCGGCCTCCGGCCACCGCCCGACCCTTCGACAAGCTCAGGGAGCGGTCGGCGAATGCGTTGCTCCGTATAATCGGCCGAGTATCCGTCCCTCTCTGACACCTAATGCACCAATCACGCGGAGGCACCCCCGACATGCCTGAGACCAGCTTCGATCTCGTCGTCATCGGCGCCGGTCCTGGCGGATATCACGCCGCCATCAGAGGCGCCCAGTTGGGATTCAAGACAGCGGTCGTTGAAAAGGACGATGGGACCGGCATCGGCGGCATCGGAGGGGTCTGCCTCAACTGGGGATGCATTCCCAGTAAGGCGCTGCTCAAGAACGCTGAGCTGGTCAATTCGCTCCGGCACGCCGCCGACTGGGGGATCGTATTCGAGAAGCCCCCCAGGTTCGACATGGCAAAGGCAGTCGAGAGAAGCCGCACGGTGTCTGGGACGCTGACGCAGGGAATCGGCTACCTGTTCCGCAAGAACAAGATCGAGGTATTCAAGGGCAAGGGCGTGCTGGCCGGCCCTTCCTCGGTGCACGTCGAGGGCAGTGGCAACCTGGAGGCCAAGCACATCGTGATCGCGACTGGCGCCCGGCCGCGCAGCCTGCCCGGACTCGAAATCGACGGCAAGTCGATCATCACTAGCCGCGAGGCACTCGAACTGAAGGAAACGCCGAAGTCGGTCGGGATCGTCGGCGGAAGTGCAATCGGCGTCGAGTTCGCGTACTACTTCCGGGCCTACGGCACGGAGGTGACGATCTTCGAGATGCTCGCCCACCTGGTGCCCAGCGAAGACGAAGAGATCTCGACGGAGCTGGAGCGGGCTTTCAAGAAGCAGGGCATCAACTTTGTCACCGGCGCAAAGGTTTCAGGGACGGAACGGAAGGGGCCCCAGATCGTCGTCAAGTACGAAGCCGCTGGCAAGGCCGGCGAGTTCACATGCGACAAGGTGCTGCTCGGCGTGGGCGTGCAGCCGAACTCAGATGGCATCGGACTGGAAAAGATCGGCGTTCAGACCGAGCGCGGTTTCATCAAGGTCAACAACAAACTGCAGACCACGATCCCGAATGTGTTCGCAGTCGGTGACGTCACGGGCAAGATGGCGCTCGCACACGTCGCCTTCTCGCAGGGAGTGTTCGTCGCCGAGCACCTGAAGGGCATGAACCCGCCCGAGCTCAAGTACCCGGATATGCCTCGTTGCACGTACTGCGTGCCCCAGGTGGCGAGCGTGGGGCTGACCGAGAAGCAGGCCCGCGAGCAGGGCATCAAAGTCAAGACTGGGAAGTTCCCCTTCCGGGGCGCGGGCAAGGCAATTGCGATCGGGGATTTCGACGGCTTCGTGAAGCTGGTAACCGACGAGGAATCGGGCGAAATCCTGGGCGCCCACATGATTGGACCGGATGTCACCGAGTTGCTTGCCGAGCTGGGCGCGATCAAGTCCCTCGAAGGAACCCCGATCGAGCTGGGGGCGACGACACACGCCCACCCGACGCTTTCAGAGGCGGTCAAGGAAGCCGCGCTGGCAGTGCACGGCGAAGCGATACATATCTAGGGATGGCCCTCGGCAACGTTCGCAGGGACCGATGCCGCCGCTCGGACGAGCTGGCTGATCAATGTGCACTCCTCAGCCTTCGGCAAAAGGCCGACAAGGCGGTACACCTCTTCGAAGAGGTCCATTCCTTTTTGCCAGACCTTGAGATCCCGATACGTCCGTATGCTTGAAACAGCCAACGTACTGGCCCTCAGGCCTATCTCGCCGCCTCAGGTTCCAGAGTGCGCCTTCGTGATATTTCCGACTATCCCGTGAAAGCCGTCCCGGTTCTACTGATTTCTGAAGGTCACCGCTCGGCCCGTGGCCCCTGGCCCTAGAACCTTGTCCGTCAGCCGCACGAACTGCACGACCGTCCAGGCGAACGGCACGTACCCGGCGTAGCCAAGGATCGGCATCTCAAAAACCTTCCCGAATCCGAGAAGCGGGACCGAGTACACCCACTTCGGACTCGACCAGAAGTTCCAGAACTCCCAGAGGAAGCCACAGACCAGGCCCGCGGCGCCGATGGCCACGGCTTCGCGCCACTGACCGCGGCAGAGTTGCATGGCCAGGTTGGTACGGCCTGCGAGGCCGAGGATTCCGTCGAGGAACAGAAACGGCGCGATCCATACGAATGGATAGAACTGGGTCGGGAAGGCGAACACCAGCGTCTGGAAGATCAGTCCCGCCGCGACTTCACTGGCGAGGGGGAGTCGGCTTCGACCGCGTCCATCGGCGAAGCTTTCCCCCGCCCCCGAACCCCCGCCCTCCAGGGGCGGGGGCTTCGAGCCCTTGAACCCGGCGCCGACCGTACGGTCGCCTATGTCCCGGCCGGCCCCTACGTCCCGATCTCTCATCCGGTCTCCGACCAGATCCCTCGGCGCTGCTGGGGACAAGCTCTTCTCCCCGAAGGCCGGAAGAAGGGATCGGAACTCGCCTCTCCCGTGAAGGGAGAGGCCAGAGCAACCGTCGTCTCCCGATGGGAGACGATCACGCTGACCAGTGGCCCCCTCTCCCGATGGGAGACGATCACGCTGACCAGTGGCCCCCT
>JACQUF010000220.1 GCA_016210435.1 Chloroflexota bacterium | reverse complement strand
CCTCTTCCGGTGGGAGAGGGGATCGGTTAGCTGCCCTCTTCCGGTGGGAGAGGGGATCGGTTAGCTGCCCTCTCCCGGTGGGAGAGGGGATCAGTCAGGTGCTCTCTCCCGGCGGGGAAAGGAGATCGATCGGTGCCAACCGGGCACATAAGTTACCCATAAACCGTTCACATAGGTAACACTATGCGGCAACCAGGCAGCTTCCGGAAGCGTTCGAGGCCCGCGGCCGTGGGCTACTCGAGGAAGTCGCGCAGGCGCCGGCTGCGGGTAGGATGCCGCAGCTTGCGGAGCGCCTTGGCCTCTATCTGCCGGATGCGCTCCCGCGTGACGTTGAACTCGCGCCCAACTTCCTCCAGCGTGCGGCTTCGGCCGTCCTCAAGCCCGAACCGAAGCTGCAGTACGCGTCGCTCTCGAAGACTGAGCGAACCCATCACATCGTCGAACTGCTCTTTCAGTAAGTGATGCGAAGCCGCGTCTGCGGGGGCCGGCGTCGAGCGGTCCTCGATGAAGTCGCCGAGATGGCTGTCCTCTTCCTCCCCGATTGGGGTTTCGAGCGAGACAGGTTCCTGCGAAATCTTGAGGACCTCTCGCACCTTTTCGGGCGGAAGTTCCATCGCGGCGCCGATCTCCTCGGGTGACGGCTCGCGGCCGTACTCCTGTACAAGCCGGCGGCTGATCCGCAGCAGCTTGTTGATCGTCTCTACCATGTGAACCGGGATTCGAATCGTTCGAGCCTGGTCGGCGATGGCGCGAGTAATCGCCTGCCGGATCCACCAGGTCGCGTACGTCGAGAACTTGTAGCCCTTGCGGTACTCGAACTTCTCGACCGCGCGGATCAAGCCGATATTGCCTTCCTGGATCAGGTCCAGCAGCGACATGCCCCGGCCGATGTATTTCTTCGCCACGCTCACGACAAGACGGAGGTTTGCTTCCGAGAGGTGCCGCTTTGACTTGTCGGCCTCGTCCCGGATCCGCGTGAGGTGCGACTGGAAAAGCAGCCCGTACATTTCCAGCCGGTGGTCGGTCTCTGACTCGTCCAGCTGATCCTTGACCTGCTTCATGGTCGGATCGCCTTCGAGCGCGTCCCGCACCTCCGGCGCGAGCAAACGCGAGAGCACAGACACTTGCACGATCAGCGGCTGTACCCTCTCCCGTTCGACGTGAAGCGTGTCCTGCATGAAATTGATCAGCTCGTCGCTATCCGGTCCATCGATCAGGGCACGAAGCTGGGGGTCGGTCATCAGCCCCGAAAGCGGCAGGTTCCGCTTCAGTCCGACGAACCGGGCGATTGCACCTACCGCCTCGTGGAGGCCGCCCAGCCGACGCAGAATCTCCTTGACCACCGTGCTCGCACGAGGCCGCCGGCCTGAAGGATCGGTCAGCTCCGTCTCGATCTGGTCCAGGTGCTTGGCGAGTTCCATGGCGCGTGCAAGCACCCGCTCGTCTTCCGCGGTGAGCAGGTTGACCCGGCCGATCTCGCGCAGATACATGCGGACGGGGTCATCTGTCAGCTCGGTGTCCGGGTGAGCATGCTGCCATTCCTCAGCGGCGCGCACTGCTTCGTGCTCTGCGGCACGCGATGCTTCCCACTGGTCGAGTTCGGAGGCCGTCAGGCCATCGCCGCGCGTTCCAATTACAACGGCTTCTGCGTTATCGGTATCGAAGTACTCGTCGGCTACGGGCGCGGCGGACTTCAGTCCCGGCCCGCCTTCCGCCAGGTCCTCGGGAAGGACTACATCATGGAGGGCTTTTCGTGGTCGTCTTGGCATGTCGTTCAGACGTACCTCTTGAAAAGGTCTTTGAGACGTTCATTCGTCTCCAGGCTACGTTTCTCGATGAGAGCCTTGATCTCCGGGGTACCGTCGGACGCTCCGAGTTCGGCCAGCGCGCGCGCTTCCTGGGCTTTGAGTCTGCGGAGGTGAAGCTCGTGAAGACGGTGAACACAATCGGAGACTGCGGCAACCCGTGCCCGCTGGTCCATTGGGGGAAGCGACCGGGCCTGGAGATGCTCAATGCGATCGGCTAGTTCGGGGCCGACGGTCTCTCGCAACTTTTCTATTATATTTGACGCTCTCCAGGCGGTAAAGACGGCCCGATTTCCGGGGTTCACGAACACCTCTTCGGGCAGTTCGCGTGCGTATTCCCTGAGGTCGTCATAGGCGAGGAGAAGGGTGAGCAAGTAGCCTTCCGGCGCGGTCTCGGCACCCGCTTCCAGCGCCTGCTCCGATATGCGCGATCCCGCGGGCGCAGCCTCGCGGCGCCTCCGTTGAGCCCGGATCCTCCCTGCGCTCGCCCGTACCTGCTCGATGGTTACTCCCAACCGCCCGGCAAGGACCGTGAGGTACCGGTCTTGCTCGTAGGTGTTCTGCAGGACCGCGATGAGCGGAAACATCTTTTCGGTAACGCGCGCCTTGCCGGCGGGCGTGGCGACGTCGTTCCGCGAAAGATGGGCTTCGAGGAGCCAGTCGAGGAGAGGCGCGGCACCCTCGACGATCGTTCGCCAGGCTTCCGGGGTCTGCCGGATGATCTCGTCCGGGTCTTTGCCGCCGGCAAGCCGGGCTACCTTGATCTCGGCCTGCTGGCGGGCGCCCAGTTCACCGATTGCCCCGCCGGTGGCGCCCCACACGGTCTCAAGGCTGTTCAAAGTGGCTTCCTGGCCCGCTGCGTCGGCATCCAGGGCGAGAACGACGGTCCTTGCGATCCCGCGCAGCTGGGCAACCTGTTCGCCGGTAATCGCAGTACCCATCGATGCCACGACGTTGACGAATCCGTGCTCGTGGGCGGCAATCGCGTCCATGTAGCCCTCAACAACGACTGCTGTGCCGGAAAGCCGGACCGCGTCGATTGCCCAGTGCAGGCCGTAGAGGATCCTTGACTTGTCGAACACGTCGGAGCGGGGCGAGTTCAGGTACTTCGGCTCAGCGTCGGTGAGTGATCGTGCGCCGAAGCCAACGATCCGGCCCTCGCGGTCCCGGATCGCGATCGTCAGCCGGCCGGCGAACATGTCTCGCCAGGTACCCTCACGGGTCTGGGTCACCAGGCCTGCCGCCCTGGCTACGCCCGCGGGCACCTTCTTCGACTGAAGGTGGCCTGCGAGGCTCTCGAGCCCATCCGGGCACAGCCCGAAATCACGCCCGCGCGCGGCCGATTCGTCTATCCCCCGGCTGGCCAGATAGGCGCGCGCATGTTCGCCGCGGGGGGAGAACAGCACCGAGCTGAAGTACGCCTGCGCGGCTTCGCATGCCTGGACGAGGGGCGAGGTCTTTTTTGTCTCACGTGGCGAGTCGTACTCCTTGATGCCTGCCTTTGCCGCGGCGATACGAAGCGCTTCTTTGAAATCGACACGGTGCTGGCGCGCCAAGAACGAGATGACGTCGCCGCCGGTCGCGCATGCCCCGAAGCATCGCCACAACTGCGAGTCCGGGAAGACGACGAACGACGGCGTGTTCTCGGCGTGGAAAGGGCAACGGGCCTTGGGCGTGCGCGCCCGCGTGTCGAGGTCTACGTATTCGGAGACGATCTGGACGATGTCGAGCCGGCGCTTGACCTCGTCGACAAGGGTCATTCGGGGGCATGCTCCTGTCGGGGAATGACGGGGGTGCGGGCAGGGCCAGTATACGGCTCGTCCACGGCATTGCCGGAAGAGCCGCGTGGCAGGCGGGCCATCGCCTCT
>JACQUF010000018.1 GCA_016210435.1 Chloroflexota bacterium | reverse complement strand
GCCTACCTCTTTCCGGAGGTGATCGTCGGCACCTCGAGCAACATCGACGACTACGACCCGGCCTTCCTGGCCCGCTACGACACGCTTCTGCTGTCCCGCTTCACGTTCAGGGACCGGGGAAGAGCCGAGCGTACCGTTCGCGAGTTCGCGGAAGCGGGCGGGCGGGCGGTCGTGGACATGACCGGCGCACCCCTCGACCCGCTCGCACGAGAGCCGCGCTTCCTCGACGTGTACGGGGAGCCCGCCCTCGGCCTCCGGCAGGCCGCGCTCAACGCCGCCGGCGTCCTCGAGAGCCTGCGGCCGTTCCCGGAATCAGTCGGCGGCGTCGCTATCGGCGAGTGGCGCGGGACCGCGGTCCAGGGGGCGCAGACCGAGCTGATCCATTTCGACTACCCGGCGACCAAGAGCGTCCTCATCGGCAGGAACGTCTACGGGAACGGTTCGGTCGACTTCGTCGGGCTCAACCTCCTCTTCCACGCGGCGGTCACGCGCGACCCGCTCGCCGTCCGTATCCTCGCCGACGAGCTGGGGCTGTCCGCGGACGCGCCGGTGAGCGACTCCCGCCTGGTGCTCCAAGACTATGCGGCCGACCAGGCCGGGTACCGGTTCAGGCTCTCGCTCGACGACGACGCGTGGGTGCTCCTGCCCATGGGCGAGGTCGACGGCTCGACGGTCAGGGTCGACGGCACCTACGTGCCAATCGTCGGAGTCGAATCGCTCATCATGGCGCATGTCCCGGCCGGCGACCACGCAGTCGAAGTGGCGATCACGCGGGCCCCGATCTATGGGGCCGGCTGGGCGATCACGGTCGCAGGTCTCGCGATCCTGGCGGCCTGTCTCCTGCGCTTCGTCAGGCCGGATATCCGGGCGGAAGCGCATCCGTGATCCGACGTGCCCTCGCGGCTGTCCTCGCGGTCGCCCTGACCCTTGGCCTCTTGCAACTCCTGCCCGCCCGCCACGCGCAGGCGGATGCAGTTGTCGCAGCCGACGACTTCGAATCGGGCTCGCTCGCCGGAGGCTCGGGCGTCTGGACCTCGGCATGGCTGGTGTCCGCGGACGTGCTGGTCGTCAACAGCGGCGACGCCCAATCCGGGAAGCATGACCTACGCTTGCGCGGCTCCGGTTCGGAAGCGCGTCGCACCGTCGACCTATCGACGGCATCCGGGATCACGCTGACGTTCTGGGCGAAGGCCGACGGCTTCGAGAGGCACGACACGGTTTCGCTCTTCATGGAGGGCGCCCAGGGACGGCAGGGCCTTCGCACATGGGTCGACCGCGAGGACGACCGTGAATACCACCTCTACAGCTTTGCGATCCCGGACAGCCAGCTTTCCGCAAATTTCAGGTTGGAGTTCGTCTCCGGGCTTGACAGCTCAGGCGACGGCTTCTTCATCGACGACGTCACTTTCACACAGTCCGGTCCCAGGCTCCCGCCGCCCCCTTCGGGCAACCCGACAGGCGGCATCGTCCTCGACTCCAACTTCACCGACTGGGTCGGGATGCCGCAACTTGCCGACCCCTTCGACGACACCCACAGGGTGCACGCCGACCTCCACCGCCTTTACTGGGCAAACCGCGTCGACACCGAGATCAACTACTGGATGGTGGAGCGGTTCGCCTTGGACAGCGGCCCGTTCTCCGGACAGAACGGGCACTCGACGAAGGTCAGCTACGTCGTACACGTCGACACCAATGACAACGGCAGCTTCGCAGACCCGGACGACCGCCAGGTCCTCGTCGAATACGCGCCGACCAGGAGCGGGTCCGAGGTCGCTGTGCGCGTCCGCGCGCACGGCGCCGACAGCGACCACGAGAAGGGCGAGCAGTCCTCGAACGACGACGACGACTGGGAGACCATCTTCGAAGACAAGGACTGGGGCGACTCCGAAACCGAGGGCGGGCTGAGGGTGGAGTTCCTGGTGCCGTGGGAGGACCTCGGGATCGTGTTCGGGCAGTCGATACGAATGTTCGTAACCGCCGAGGACGACCGCCTGCCCGACACTGGCGACGTCCAATGGTCGCCGGCGTCAATCCTCGGACGCCTGGTACTCGGGTTCGTGGTGGTCGTTGGCGCCGGCGCCGTGTGGTACTTCCGGGGGAGGCACATGTGGCGCCCTGGCTAGCCGCGCTCCTGATCGCCGCATGGGCCGGAAGCGTCGTGCTGTTCCGCCTCAACCGGATCTGGCTGCCGTACTACATCCTCGCTGCGGTCGGCCTCGCGTTCCTCCTTATCTTCGTCGGGCGGGCGACCGTCGTAGAGCCGGCCCTCCAGACGTTCGTATCCGCCGCGGTCCATCGCCTTTCCGCTCTGGTCAACGTGCCCACGGAGACGTTCCAGGCGGCCCCGGGCGCCCTGCTCGTCCTGGTGATTTCGCAGGAAATCGGATGGACGATGCTGCAGGTCACAGTGGAGTCGTCCGGCCTGCTCGAGTCCGCCGTGCTCACCGGGATGCTAGCCTTCTATCCCGGGTGGAGCCCGCAGAAGCGGCTCGCCTTCATAGCCATCGGCCTTACAGCAACGTTCGCCGCCAACGTCGTCCGCCTGATGACGATCGTGCTCGCCCTCCACTACACCGGGAAGGACTCGCTCCTCATCGCGCACACGATCGTCGGCCGCGCCGTCTTCTTCGCGGCCGTGGTGGCGATCTACTGGCTCATCATGACGCGTCCGACCCTGCGCACGATCCTGAGGAAGCTCGACCGGGAGATCCTCGCCAGATGACCGACGAGCTCATCGGATTCATCCTCTACTGGGGCGTGTGGCTGCTCGTCCCGATGCTGATCGACGGCGTGACGGCGGTCGCTTACTTCACGGGCGCCTTCAAAGCCAGGCGACGGCTCCGGGGCCGGCAGCGGTCGTCGCATCTCGACTACTGCCCGCTTGTCTCGATCGTGGTACCGGTCTACAACGGCGGCCACGTCCTGGCCGCGTGCCTTGAGTCGATGAGGCGTCAGACCTACCCGCACGACCGCATCGAGATCCTGGTGGTCGACAACAAGAGCTCCGACGACACCCTGCAAGTTGTCGCCGGGGAGCAGGAGAGGCCGTTCGAGGGCTCGATCCAGTTCATCACCCTCCCGTACAAGGGCAAGGTGGGCGCCCTCAACGCCGGAATCCATCGCGTCAACGGCGAGATCATCTGCAACGTCGACGCCGACACGACGCTGCATCCGGACGCTATCCGCGAGGTCGTCCTCGAACTGGAGCACGACCCCGAGCTCGGCGCCGCCACCGGCGCCATCGAGATCGCACCGGTCGATTCTGGGACGATGCACCCGGTCCGGTTCATCACCGCCGAGTGCGAGTTCCTCGAGTACTACACCGGCTTCAACATCGGCCGGCAGTACCAGAGCGAGACTGCCAGCCTGTTCACGCTCGCCGGGGCGTTCTCGGCCTTCCGGCGAGAGGTGCTCCTGCAGACGTTCCTGTACGACCAGCGCACTGTATCCGAAGACACTAGCCTGACCTTCTCCATCGCCGAACGGTTCCCGAATATGCGCACCCGCGTCATCTCGTCGGCGATCGCCTACGTGGAACCCGCGCCCGGCCTGCAGGCGCTCTACGCCCAGCGGGTCCGATGGCAGCGCGGCCAGATCGAGGTCGCGGCGCTGCACCAGAAGTTCGTCCGCCACCCGTTCCGGATCAACGGCATCTCCCTGCCGAAGGCGTTGATCGTGGACCACACGCTCGCCTTCCCGCGGGTCGTCTGGACCTTCCTGATGCCGACCATGTACCTGATGGGCTATCCGTTGATGCTGGTGGTCAGCGCGACGCTCTCCATGTACCTGATCTACATGGGTGTGGACCTGATCTACCAGCTGGTGGCGTACTCGCTGGCCGACGCCACCTCCCGCCGGAGACTCAGGCGGGACTGGTGGCTGTTCCTGTTCATGCCCGCGTTCCGGTGGACCGTGTTCTGGTTCAGGTTCGCCGGTTTCCTTACCGCCCTGACCGAGGCGCAGGAGTGGCGGGCCCGTGCCCCGTGGCTGGAAGCCCGCGACGGTGTCGCGCGGTTGAGCGCTTCGACCGTCATGTTCTTCACGCAGAGCCTCCCGAGGGCCGCGGCGTTGCTTGCGGGAATTGTGAAGGGCCGGTAGACATGCCTGGCCTGGCTATCGACGCTCTGGCAACGACGACCGGCGCGGCCCAGGCGCCTGCGTGGCCGCGTGCGGCCGCCCGCAAGGCTGCCCGCGTTGCCACGCGAGCAGCCCCGTACGTCGCGCTCGGGGCGCTCTACCTGGCCGCGGCGTACCTGTTCCTGATCAACGGCGCCTCCGGACACAGTGCCGGGCTATCCAGCCTGCCGCTCGACCAGGCGTGGTCCCGAATGGCCTACGCAAAGAGCTTCGGGGAGCATCTCCAGTTCTCCTTCGACGACCCCTCGGCCGAGGCAGGTGTGACGAGCCACCTGTGGGCGGCGCTCGTAGGGCTCACGTGGCGGGCCAGCGGACTCGACGACCCGGGGATCGTTGCCGTGGCGAAGTTGCTCGGGATGGCTTTCGCGGTCGGTAGCGGCATCCTCACCTTCAGGATCGCGGCCAGAATCACGTCGAACGAACGCCTCGGCTTCCTCGCCGCGGCACTGCTCCTCGTACAGCCCGAGTTCATCTTCGCGAGCGTCTCCGGCTTCGAGGTGCCGCTTGCGGCGTTCCTCGCCCTCGCCGCGACCCTGTCGTTCTATGCCGGCCGGCTGAAGCTCACCGGTACGCTGATGGCCCTGCTCGTCGCCACACGACCGGAAGCCATCGCCTTCGTGGCCGTGGTGGCCGTTGCCCTGGTTGCGCGCCAGATGTGGCAACGCGAGCAGCTGTCATTCCTTACCGGCAACGACGTCAGGGCCCTCACGTCCCTGGTCGTCCCGACGCTCGTCCTGGGCGGCGCGCTCGCTGCGTTGAACTTCACGGTCAACGGCGGGCCCGCGCCGAACAGCTACTACGCCCGGCACGTCGACCTCGGCCTCCTCCCCGCAGGCACCATCGTGAATGCCCTGAGTGGCTACTACCGCGAGCTATCGCTTTTCGCGGGCTTCCTGTTCCCGGTGATCACCCTGATCTACGTCGCGGGCGCGTGGTCGATCGGACACCGTCACGGGTTTCGCGCCTCGCCGCTCGTCCTCTTCCCGCTCGTTCAGATCTACGCGGTCGCCGTGACGTTCCCTGTGCCCTCCGACGACTGGCCATTCCTCTTCCGGCGCTACCTGGACGTCACCCTTCCATTCGTCGCCATCGGAATCGTGGTGGGATGGACCGCCGTCTGGCGGCAGTTCCGCGGATGGCGCGAGAAGCACGCGCCATCCGACCAGAAGGAGCTCAGACTCTTCACCTTCGGCCTGAGCATGCTCTTCGTGTTCCTGGTCGCCGTCCCGTTCGTGGCGCTCCCCGGCCGCTGGGGGCGTTTGACGGCCGACTACTCATGGAACTCGAAGAACATCCATGACGTCCAGGTTGCAACCGCTCACTGGATCGCAGGCAACATCGAGCCGGCCGCCGTCCTCGCGGTCGACAGCCCTGGCGCCATCGCTTTCTTCACCGGCAACCGCCTGGTCGACCTCACAGGCGTCAACAGCCACGAGGCAATCGGCCGGGAGGTCTTCGGCCTCATGGAGGAACAGGGGGTCGATTTCCTGTTCGCGTTCTCCAGCGTGCACTTCGACAGCTGGGTGAACGGACTGGAGATGTACCGGGTCGAGGCGGATCGCAACACGGTCCTCCCCAGCTCGATGATGAAAGGGTGGGAGGCCGACTGGGACGCGACGGTCGACCCGGTGGACTCGAGCGTGCCTCAGGTATTCAGCCCGTCCGCGCTGGGACTGCGGGTGATCGACTCGCTCGACGTCGGCAACCCCGGCGCGCCCGTGGAGCAGTCGGAGGGCCGGCACGAGTACCAGGTTACCGGCGCCGTCTCGACGGTCGACCGCGTTTTCAAACTTGACGCGTAGGGAACGACGGTGAAGGACGGCGCTCGCACCTTCACGATCTCGGAGGAGTTCGTGACGAAGGCGCAGCCGAACCGACGCCTGATCGTGGCGAAGCGCTACGACGCTGCGGTGGCCGGCGCGGTCCGGGTAATCGTCGACGGGAAGGACGCCGGAGTCTGGGAGCTACCACAGAGGGAGTTCTTCTTCGGCGAAAGCACGTTCGCGATACCGGCCGAACTGATCACATCGAACGCGACGCGGCTGCGCTTCGTCCACATCGACCGGTCCGGCAGCCTGCCGGCGAACAGCTACTACTACTGGGTGATGGTCGACGGGTAGGCGGGAATCCTAGCGGCGACCTGCGAATAGCCGTCTCGTCGTCCCCGGATTCGTCAGAGCATTCTTGATTGATCCAACTTGCGTGTTGAACACCAGTTTGGTATGTTTTTGGTTATGAACCGCGCTATCGCTCACGACTCAACGATTGCCCGTACGATCCGATTTCCCGCCGCTCTGCGAGACAGGCTTGCCGTAGATGCCGATCGTTGCGGGCGAAGCTTTGAGGGACAAGTGATCGCGCTGCTGCGTCGACACTACGGCGAGGACGTTGATATCGCTCCGAGCCCTTCGGACATTGTCGCTCTGGCGTCGGCCAGTCTGGCCGATGTTCCCGCCTCCGATCTTCGATTGCTGACCCGAGGGCTCAGGGAGACGGAGCGCTGAGGCGATGGCTCCCGGGCCCGTCGTCCTCGATACGGATACGCTGTTTGAATTAAGCCGGGGCAACACCCTGGTCAAGGCGCGCGCTGTCTCTTACCTGGCCGAATTTGGGCGCCTGACGGTAACCGCGATCACCGTGTTCGAACGCCTGCGCGGGTCTCGAGCAGCCATTCGCGCCGGCAAGCCCTTTGAGCGGCAGCTCCAGGCCTTCGAGGCACTCATTGCCAACTCTGTGGTGCTTCCATTCGACCAGGACGCCGCGGCCGTTGCGGCCGACATTTGGTCCGCCTCAAGGGGCCGGCAGCGCCGCCAGCTTGGTGACATCCTGATTGCTGCAGTGGCTGTGTCGCGCCAGATCCCCCTCGCGACGAGAAACAGGCGGGACTTCCAACGGCTCACCGACGTATCCGGCGTCAATCTTCACCTCGTCGATTGGACAGCAGTCACGGATGCCTGAGGACTGGGGCATCTTGAGCGGGCATTTACTCTCGATCCGACGCAATATCTGGCATCGGCTGTTTGACGCCCCACGATCCGCTTCCTCGGACCGGTTGCCTCGCGCCCACGCCAGAGAAGAAATAATTGTGAGCCGCCGACTCGAACGAGATGGAGATCTGCCGGAGGGCTAGCGGCGGCCCGGAAATAACCGCCGGAGTAGTCTGCCCCGATCAGGTGCGGGCGCGTCCCGTGTCAGCGGCGCAGCAGCCGCGGCCGACGCCGACTTTCCGTCGTTCACGACGGGGTCGTCGGTCCAGGGAGACTCGAACGGTTGCTGCGAAGTCTCCGCGAAAGACGGCCGTGAGGTCGCAGTTGCCGTAGTCT
>JACQUF010000211.1 GCA_016210435.1 Chloroflexota bacterium | reverse complement strand
GCTCCTGGCATCGCTGGAGGCAACTGAGGAGGAACGGCGCACCGCAAAGAAGTGGCTGGCTGCGCTGGACAAGTACATGGACCGCCCGGCCGGCCTTCCGACGATGGCGCCTGACATCACCAGGATGGGCTGGCGGTAAGATTCGACCGGGCCGATAAGGGTCCGGATCGAGGCGATTGTCTGAAATAGAAAAGGTCAGCCTGTTGCGTGGGCTGGCAAATCTTGTAGCCAACGAGGTCGGCCGGCAGACTAAGTCTGTCGGCCTTCCTGATTCTCTGGCGGCGACGGTTCGCAGGCAGATGGATGCGTCCGGGGTCTCTGTTGACGCGGACGAGCCTTCCGCATTCGGGCTGCTCGTGCTGCTTTCCTATGAGGCAGCCGGTGGCCGCGATCCCATCGATGCGGGACCTGCGGCAGCGGCGATTCAGTTTCTGATTTCAGCTGGCGACGTCTTGGACGACATCCAGGACGGCGATCCTGTCTCTTCGCTGGATGCCCAGGATTCTTCGCAACAATCAGAGCTGGTCGCATGCCTGCTTGCGCTTTCCCATGCTTCGATGGCATCGCTCTCGCCAAGGAAGCTGACGGCCAGGCGCATCCTTGGGGCCTTCAAGGCGCTTTCCACGCTTCAGCTCGCCGCCCTGGCGGGGCAGCATCGGGACGTTGAAATTAGCGTTGCCGAAGTCGCCGGCGTGGAGCGGGCTGAGGCGATCATCGCCGCAAAGTCGGGCTCGCTGGGACGAGCGGCAGCAGAGACCGGCGCAAGGCTGGCAACCGACGATTCGGATGCACTCCACCAAATCGGATACTTCGGTATGGAATGGGCCATCACAGCGCAGGCGCTCAACGACGTAGCCGGGGTCTGGCCGGGCGGCACCGAGGGCACCGATATCGTCAGGGGAAGGTTGACCCTTCCGGTCGCCCTTGGGCTCGGTTCGAAATCGGCGGACTCAGAGTTGGTCGCAAGGCTCGGCGACCTGATCTCCCGAGCAGGCGCGGACGCCTCAGCAGAACGAGAAGCGCGAGCGCTCCTGCACAAATCCGGCGCGATACATAAAGCATGGGCCTATGCAGCTGTTCATCACGCCCGCGCGGCTGCCATCGCCCGAACCATCGAGGGGCATAACCCACAATCGAAGCTGCAACTTCTGCTAAGGAATTGACCGGTACCCTACCTATACTTTCCGCTGAGCGTAATGCCCGGAAAGGTTCAGGTTGGGCGGTGAGCCCTGGCCGCGTCTATCGGATCGTCTGGCTCGCACTGGCGGCCGTGTTTGCCGTTGCGGCCTGGTTTGGCGTTGCGGGTTGGCTGTCAGGTCCGAGGGCTGGATTCGATATCGAGTTTCGAGGCCGGGAAGCCTTCGTTACCCGCGTGACGAGCGCCGGCCCGGCCTGGGAAAGCGGCGTCAGACCTGGCTTCAGGCTCGTGTCAATAAACGATGCGGCCCCGTCGCAGGACTTATGGTCTCGGATTGGGGAACACCAACGGTCCTTTGTGTTCGCGGATCCCTCCGGCGCTCAGATTGAGCTTTCTTCACCGAAGCCAACTGGCCGCACCACGGTAGCTCTCCTCGAAGTAACCGCCGTCGTGTTCGCTCTCGCGAGCCTGCTTGTGGTATCGCGGGGATACCTCACGATAGAGGCGGCCGCCTTTTCGTGGCTCGGGCTTGTTGCCGGCACCGCGATCGCCGTTGCCCCGGGCGCGCTGTCTGTCCACCCGGTCGCGCTTCGATTGGAAGCCATTGCTCTTCACTGGTTGCCGGTTACGTTCGTTCTTTTCTTCTACGTCTTCGGGCGAGGAACAACGACTCCACCACTACGCTGGCGGTCCCGCTGGCTCCTGATTCTCCCTTCGATCGCGATTCTCCTCGACATTCTCGCCACCCTCGAGAGCACGGTCGCCCCTGAGATTCGCCCGATCGCAGTAATTCTCGATTTCAGCTTCCTTGCAATTGGCATCGCAGCTGGGCTGGCCCTGCTCATAAGGCGGGTAGCCGTCTCGAAATCGCCGGTCTTCCGTGAGCAGACACGCGTCATAATCGTCGGCACGGCGCTGGCAGTCGCCCCGGTGATTCTGTTCAGCGTGATCCCGGAGGCGGCGGGTGTCGCGCCAATTCTGCCGCCGCAACTTGCAGTCTTGACCACGATCCTGATCCCGCTCTCCTTCGGCTACGCGATCCTGCGCCACGAGCTGATGGGAATCCGGCGGCTCGTGCACCGCGGCGTCAGCTACGCACTGATCACGGCCGCGATCCTGGCGCTCTTTGTCGGCGCGCTCGTCGCGCTGCGAAGCGTCGGAGCAACGAGGTTCAGCGAATCGACACTGAACCTATCGTTCGTCATCGCGCTGCTGGCAGGCGTGCCACTCGTGCCCCAGGTGAGATCTGGCGTCTCGCTCCTCGTCGACCGCCTTTTGTATCGAGACTTCGTAGACCACCAGGGGGTCATACGCGAGGTCAGCATTAACGCCGTCCGGACGACCGACCTCGCCGGGCTGGACCAGGGCATCCTCGACCGTGTCGCGAACGCGCTTGGTCTCACGTACGGTGCCTATCTGGAATTCGGGCCAGGCGAGACCGCCACGGTTGTGGCGAAAGCTGGAACCGTGCCCGATTCCATCACAGGATCTGCAAAGACCATAAGGACGGAGGGGAGGGGAGATCCGGCCCGCCCGGTCCCGGTCGAATCCGGGATGGAAGGGGGCCCCGCGCTCTGCGCCACCGTTCCCGGCCGCGACCAGCAGTCCGGCTACCTCTTCCTGGGTCCAAAGGATAGTGGCGAGCCCTTCAATCCTGAGGATATCCAGCTTGCGCAGACGGTTGCGAGCCTGCTCTCCACGGTCATCGCCCGGATCCGGCTTCTCGATGAGCTGCGGGCGAAGTCGATCGAGCTCGGCAAGCTCAACGT
>JACQUF010000208.1 GCA_016210435.1 Chloroflexota bacterium | reverse complement strand
GTTGGATTCCCTGCCCGACCGCCAGCCCGGACCTGACGGCCCTGCCCCGCCTACAGTTCCGCCCGGACAAAAAGCGTCAATATTCGATCGCGGCCAATCGTGCGGTTTTTCCCCTCACACTGGCACGCTTGTCGCGTATTGCAAGCGAGGTGCGAAGATGGAGAAGCGGGATACCGGGCCAGCAGGCGGTACCGGCAGGCATTCAGACGTAGTCCTGCGCTACGAAGTGTTGCGCCTGCTGCGTCTCCACGGAGAGATCGGGGCGCGGCCCCTTCCCACGCTGGCGCAGCTCGCCGAGGCCACGCACCAGCCAGAGCGGGAGATCCGCCGCATCTGTTCGGTGATGGAGGCGCTCGAGTACATCAAAGGGCACCACAGCTCGGGCGGCGACCGGAACCCTTCTTACGAGATCACCGTTGAAGGACTCGTCATGCTCCACAAGCGAGAACACGTATTCGGAGAGTCGTTCTTTGACGAGGCGCTGAAGGTGATCCCCGATCCGGACGCCGCGGCGGGGGCGGATATCGAAGTCTCCACGAGCGAATTAACCGGGGAAAAACCGGAAAAGTCGCCCAGGCCAGGTTTCCCGTCACGCTAGTAAAAAGTCGCGGCGGCGCAGGTTTGAAAATAATCGGCGGATAGCTGGCGCTCAGTCGCGCTTCCGTCGTTGCAACCGCGCCCGTAGCCAGAGAATGGCCCAGGTCGCGACCGCGACAGCTACGCTGTAGCCGGCGGCGATCGGAAGCGCGACTGTTCGGCAGTAAAGGACAGTGGGGCCGCGGTTTCCTATACCTTGCCGATCCGGAAAACCTTGGTCTTGCAAACAGGGCAGGTGCCCTGCCCGGCCGCACGCCCGTTCTTCATTTTCACGGACTTCATGTTCGTGATGTTGCGCTTCGTGCGGCACTTGAAACAGTAAGCCTGAACGGCGGGCATTGCGCACCTCCTGTACCAACCTGCGTCTGACCATAGCTACAGCAAAGCTGTTTGTCAAGTAATTCCGAGAAAATTCCTATAGGTGGAGCCACTCAGGACGGCCGTGCTTTAGGACGACGCGTCCGATGCTCAGTCCGGCCGGCAGATGGCCGGAGAAAACTACCCACCCTTCTTTTTGCGCTCGCCCGAGCACACTTTGACGCGACGCGCGCGACATCGCCGTGTTCCAATCAAATACCGGACACCAGGTCTGTTCAGTGATCTGCGCGAGGTTGTGGAATAAATCGCCGGTTAAGACGCCAATTTCTCCGCCGGACCGTACAAGCACGCACTGGTGTCCCGGCGTATGTCCGTTGGAAGGCAACGTCCGGATACCATCCGCGATATCGATTTCACCTTCCATGAGCTTGAGCCTCCCGAGGTCCTTCAGGGGGCGAACCGATCGGGCGAAGGCTTCGTTCGAATTCTCAGGCCTCGAATAGTGCTCCCAATCCTTCGCCGCCACGTAGTAGGTCGCGTTCGGGAAGGTCGCGGCAGGCCGGTCACCTGCCCACGTAACGTTCCAACCGATGTGATCACCATGACAGTGTGTGATAACGACCGCATCAATCCGAGGGGGAGTCACGCCTTCGGCGGCGAGGCTCTGAAGCAGCTCCCCATTGCGGCCGGTGTGCTGGTGCGGCCCTGGCCCCATGCCGGTGTCGACCAGAATGTAGGGCCCGCCACCGCCTGCTGGTCGGATGAGATGGCCTCGCCACTGAGAGCGGTATTTGCCGTTCTCGTTCAGGGCAAAGCTGCGATACGGCGCCCATGCCGAAGCGGGCACTTCCTTGTAGACCTGGCCTGGATCTCGCTCCGGACTCTCATGGTCCTGGACTGTGCTGATCAGATATCGGCCGATACTTGCACTGGTCGCCACCGTTTCCTCCTGGCTGACTGGCACTAGGCGGATTTGACCGGCAACAGTTCCTGCGGCGATTTGGCCTCCGGTTCGATGGTGAATTCGACCGGGTCACCGTCACTGAGATTGAGAAACCCGCGCAGATAGCGATCGCTGATCAGCTCGACCAGATTGGGCGGATAGTCCTGCGCCCGCCGGTGAAGCACGATGCCCGCGAAGTTCCCCCCGATGCGCGCCGCGGCCCATTCGTACCAGACCTCGGCGCCGGGAAGGCCCAGTTCTTGCGGGAGAACGCCGAGCTTCGCAACATCGATCTTGTTAGGCAGCGCGTCTACGAATGGCGCGGCGAGCTCGACGTTGAGCGTGCCCGGGCAGATTGGACGGCCGAACAGCCCGGACAGGTGCTCGCGCATTTTCGAGCGAACCATGACCCCTGCGCCGAGACCACGTCCGGCGCTTACTTTGCCTGTATAGCTTCGACGTTCCGTGGCTCTGTCCTCCTGATCGGCATCACTCCTCTCCCCTCGAGGGAGAGGCCTGTCCGCCCCCGAGGCGGACAAGGGAGGGGGCTAGACAGGCATCGTTCTCTTCGTGTGCTTCCTGCCCGCGATTGCGGTTTCCTCGCGCCCGCTCGATATTACGCGGACGCCTTCATCGATCCGACCGGCCACCGTCTCCGGCGTCGCGCCGGAAAGGAAGGCGACGCGGTTTTCCTTGCATGCAGCCGATACCCGGTCGTGAGCTTCCTGTAGCTCAGGTGGATACGGATCGCGCTGGATCTTCTTGTATCCGAGCGACATCGAAAGGTCACCCGGGCCCATTTCTGCGAACCCGATTCCCGGCACCTTCAGGATCTGTTCGGCGTTGGAGATGGCGCTCGGGCTCTCGAGTTTGATTCCAAGGAGCAGCTCGCCGATCGGGTTGAGCGGCCACGGGTCCGCCTTGTCGATGTAGTCGTCACGGGAAAGGTTCCAGACAGCTGCGGCTGACGGCTCGGAGCCGACCCCGCGTTTGCCAGAGCCAAGTCCTTTGCCCACCCCGGTCCTGTTCACCGGGTACCGGCACGACTCGACGAACGCGCGCACGGCGTCAGGGCTTTCCGCCTGGCAAAGCAGCAGTCCATGGACGCCCCTCGCCAGCACCTGCCGGATCTGCCATGCGTTGTAGCGGATGATCGCTTCGGATGTGCCGTCTACCGGCAATTCGACAATCACGGTTGGCATCCGGTGGCCGCTGTTGGTCGGGCCGCCGTCGATCAGGCCGCGGATGTATTCATCGAGGCCTGCCATGTTGAATGAGCCGTGCTCCATCCCGACGTTGATGTAGTCGGCCCAGGTCTTCGCGTCCTTCTTGCCCTG